>CAZFJJ010000022.1:0-14619 GCA_964519075.1 uncultured Lachnospiraceae bacterium | reverse complement strand
AGGGATTGCATTTTTGGTTTTTTGTTCTAACGGCTTTTCAAAAAAGATGCCGAATGAATCCTAACATCAAAAAACGCCTCGCAAGAGGCGTTTTTTGATGTTATTGACCGAGTACCTGCGTCTCGTCGATGGGAGCGGTGGGCTCGGAAATCGGTTGTGCGGGAGGAGTAGGTTGAGCAGGTGCTACAGGCTGTTGCGGATAGGGCTGTTGCACGTACGGCTGCTGTACGTAAGTGGGCTGTGCGTACTGCTGGGGCTGGGGAGCATATGGCTGTTGCACGTATCGCTGCGGCTGCTGCGGAGCGTAGGGCTGTGAATACTGCTGCGGAGCATAGGGTTGCTGTCCGTAGGGTTGACCGTAGGGCTGCTGTGCGTAAGGCTGCTGTACGTACTGCTGTTGCGGGGCGTATGCAGGCTGTGCATATACGGGAGGCGCCTGTGGAGGCGTTTGCGGCTTTGCATCGGGATCAGGGGAGAAGTCGGGCGTTTGGCAGGCGGCGATCATCATGAAGATGGGCGCGGATGCGTTGACGAAGATGCTCAGCAGCAGGAAGGGAACCGCCGCTTTACGGAAGAAGAGGCGGTAGATCTGCCACATGGCCATGTAGTAGTTGACCGTATAAACGATAAGAAACACTAAGCCGACGATCAAAAGCGGAGCCACCAGCAGGATCAGGATCAGCAGTGCCGTGGGCGTAGAATAATCGTAGTAGGAGTAGGAGTAGTAGTACGAATAGGAGTAGGTCAGCGCGAAAACGGATGCAATCATGTAGAATACGCTTGCAAGGAAAATGCAGACCGAGTAGGTGATCTCGAATCCCAGCAGCCTCTTGCGGAAGGGCTTGGGCTCGGGCGTGTTGCGAGCTGCACCGCGCTCGGCAACCTTGCCGAACAGGTAGCTGTGGGTGAAGGGAAACCAAGCCAGCGCAGGAGCGGCGACGTTGCTTTTTTTGGCCATCATCATCAGCGCGATGCTGTAAACGACGTAGGAAGCCAGCGCCAAGAGAATCGCGATTCCCATGACAATGCTCGCGAGAGATGCACCGTATGCGAAAACAGTCATAAATATATCCTCCGAATGATAGATTTACTTCATTATATCATACGAACGAATCGTTGTCAAGTCCTACAGACATACGTTTTGGGAAAAACATTTGTGGTGCATAATGCACAAAACAATCGACGAGATTTGTGGAAATATACGAAAATATGAGCTGTCTCCGTTTTTTTGAAAAAAGTACTTTCCAAACGCACAAAAATATGCTATAATGAAAATAACTTAAATAAGGAGGTTTTCCATATGAAAAACACAACCAACAAAATGATTGCACTTCTGCTTGCCGGTGTACTTTCCGTTTCGCTGATCGCGTGCACAGATGATGCGACTGCAGATGACGGTACCTCCGGTGACGTGACGACCAAGGCTCCAGCAGTTACTGCTGATCCCAACGCGTCTGCTAACCAAAAGCCTGTAACCGATTTTGAGGTTGAGGCAGTAAAGAATCAGGTCGTTACGGTCGGTACCTCTCTGGAGGATATCATTGCAGGTCTTCCCACTGAACTGGAGGTTACGATCCCCGGTGATGCGGCAGGGGTGTCCGAAGCCCTGTATTCGACCGACTTTTCCTCTGCCGATACGTTTGCTGCAGAATGGACTTCCTGTGATAGCGACGGCGTGCTCTCGCTGGATGGCGGAAAATTCGCCACTATCGGCAAGTCTAACAAGGTTAAGGCTTACGTGACCGATCCCGAATGGGCAAAGACAGGCAGCGAAGAGTACGCAAACTACGTGGTGAAGGCGGTTATCCGCGGCACTGACACGGAGGCTCCCACCAACAACTTCGGTATTATTTTCCGTGCATCCAACGTGACTGCTTCCGGTCCCGATTCCTACGACGGTATGTACGTAGGTATTGGAGACAGCGTGGGTCAGATCTGCGTCGGTAAGGCTTACGACGGCAAGTGGACTTCCATCCAGAACATCGATTTTGATTACGTTGCCGATCAAGACTATACGCTGGAAGTGGTCGTATTCAACGATAATTTCGTAGTGCTTCTGGACGGCGAGGTCATGTACGAGGGCGAGGTTGACCCTCTGATGATCAACGGTACCGTCGGTCTGCGTACCTTCGAGCAGCTCTTTGAGTGCTCGGAATTCTCGGTTCGCACCCTGGGCGCTGAAGACTTCAACAACTTTGAAGACGGCTACGTGGAAGTGAAAACCCTTCCCGTAACCTGGACCTGCTCCGATTACGATGCCAATAAGGCAGGTCGTTACGGCATCTTCGGCACCATCACTGAGGGTCTGCCCGAAGGAAAGCAGGCTCAGGTAAAGGTCACCGTTACCGTTCGCGAAGCTTCTTGACCGATTCTCATCCATCGCTCCCTCTTCCTCGCGGAGAGGGAGCTTTTTCGATTGCGGGAGCGGTTTTCCCTAAAGTAGAGCAATGCCTCTTGACAGAAAGCCCCCTTCGTGCTACAATAGGAGCAGTAAAGAAAAGAGGATTCTTATGACAGATCTGACCAAAATTCCCATCCGGGACGAGGACGAGGTGGATCTTCCCCAGCTTTGGAAGGACTACCGTATATTTGATTTTCATACCCACGTATATCCCGACGCCATCGCCTCCAAGGCGGTGGGCGCGCTGAATCATTTCTACTCCTTTACCTCTGCCTGCGGCGGCACGCTGCGGGAGCTGCTGGAGGGGGCGCACCAAGCCAATCTGTACGGCTTCGCGCTGTTGGGCGTTGCCACCAATCCCCATCAGGTGGAGCACGTCAACCAAGCGGTGCTTCGCAACGCCGATACTGCCCGCCGAGAGGGCTTTCGTGCCGTCGCATTTATTGGAATGCATCAGGATTACGACGATATGGAGGGCGAGATCATCCGCGCCATCCGTCTGGGTGCCAAGGGCGTGAAGCTCCACCCTGACATCCAGCGGGTGGACATCGACGACCCGCGGCTGCGGCGTCTCTACGCCATCCTGTCGGAGTACGGTCTGCCGGTCTGCCTGCATATGGGAGACCATCGGGCGGAGTACCGTTATTCCTCTCCGGACAAGCTGGCGCGGGTGGCCAAGGAATTTCCGCGGGTGCGCTTCGTTGCCTCCCATCTGGGCGCCTATCGGGCGTGGCAGGAGAGCGACGTCCTGATCGGTCTTCCCAACGTGTGGTACGACACCTCCAGCGTGCTGTGGGGACTGGAGCAGAGGCGGGTGCTGGAGCTGATCCGCTCCTTCGGCGCAGACCGTATATTCTTCGGCACCGACTATCCCGTAACCCCCGCCACCCGCGAGCTGCAGCGCTTCTTCGCTCTCCCTCTGCTGGAGGAGGAGCGTCGGGCGATTCTTTGGGACAATGCCGCTGAATTTTTGGGGATCACTTGATCCTTCCGAATAACGTTCGAATATAACTAAAATAATTTCGGAGTTTCATGAAAACTCCGAAATTATTTTTTTGCAAAACGAAAAAAGCCTATTTACTATTCGCCGCAGGTTTAGTATAATAATGAGCGTTTGAAACAAGATAAATCAACCGTTTGCGGAGGAAAACTGTGATTACGGAAATACTTATCCATATTACCGAGCTGATCGGCACGGTGGCGTTCTCGGTGTCGGGAGCGATCCACGCCATCGGCAAAAAGCTGGATCTTTTGGGCGTGGTGGTGCTGGGCTGTCTGACCGCGCTGGGCGGAGGCGCTATTCGAGACCTGTTGATGGGGCAGATCCCTCCGCGGGCGTTTTCGAACTTTGAATATCTCATTGTGGCGGCCGTTTCGGCGCTGGCGGTGTTCGTGGTCGCCAGCTTTTTCAAAAATGGCTACCGTGCTCATTTGGCTTTGCTGGAGCAGGTCAACAACGTCTTTGACGCCGTGGGTCTGGGTGCCTTTTCGGTGGTGGGCGTACAGCTGGCGCTGGACGGCGGCTACGGCGACAATCTGTTCTTCTGCGTCTTTTTGGGCGTTCTGACCGGCTGCGGCGGCGGCATCCTGCGGGATCTGATGTGCGCCAAGGTGCCGGGCGTGCTGACCAAGCACATCTACGCGCTGGCATCGGCGGCAGGGGCGTTATTGTACGCATTGCTTTGCCGGTTTGGCGTTTCCGAGCTGTACGGCGTGCTGGGTGGACTTGCGCTGGTGATCCTGATTCGAATGCTGGCTACCGTCTTCCGCTGGAGCCTGCCGAAGCTAAAGGAACTGGGAAACGATTCGTAAACGAAAATATACCTTGACAATGACCGCAGAATTTGCTACAATGAACGTAGTAAATTCTGCGGTTATGTTTTCTCCGAAAGGACGTATTATGAAGGATCATACCATTCACAGCGAGATTCTCTCCACCAAAGCCAATACTCTCCACGCTCTGCGGAGTATGCTGAAGCTTTCCCGCATCGAGGAGATGTATATATTGAAGATCGGCGACTTTTTTGCCGACCGAGAAAAGGTCTGCCGCGAGATCATGGAGCAGTTTGCGGGCTGCCGCATCGTGGTGCGCTCCTCCTCCTCCAACGAGGACAATCTGCGCCGCTCTAATGCGGGGCATTACCGCAGCGTGCTGGACGTGGACTCTGCCGATCTCTCTCAGATCATCGCCTCGGTGGAGGCGGTCATCCACTCCTACCGCAAGGACATCGACGTGCTGGAGTTGGAGCAGGTGCTCATCCAGCGGCAGGCGGAGCGGGTCATCTGCAGCGGCGTGGTCTTCACCCGAGATCTGCAGGGCAACCGCCCCTATTATCTCATCAATTACGACGACGGCGGCGCCACCGACTCGGTCACCGGCGGCAGAGGAGGGAAGACCCTGTGGGTTTCCCGATCGGCACGGGTCGAGCATCTGCCTTCCCCCTGGTCGCAGCTGCTGCTGGCCGTGCAGGAGGCGGAGCATATCCTGGAGGGGCTTGCGCTGGACGTGGAGTTCGCGGTGGATTCGGACGGCGAGGTGATCCTCTTCCAGATCCGTCCGCTGGTGGCGGGCTACAAGACCGAGAAGATTATGGACGACAGCGAGTATTTCGCTCGCAAGGCGGTGATCCGTAAACACTATCTGTCACTTCCTGGTCTGCTTTCCGATACGATGCTTCTGTCGGACATGGCGTTCTGGAATCCTTCCGAGATCATCGGCGCCAATCCCCGTAGTCTGGATTATTCGCTCTATCGGCGGATCATCACCTCGGGAGCGTGGAACGAGGGTCTGCTGCCGCTGGGCTATCGAAAGGTGGAGGGTGATCTGATGTATCGCCTCGGTAACAAGCCCTACATCAGTCTGGATAAGTCCTTCTTCACGCTTCAGCCTGCGGCGCTTCCCGACGAGCTGGCGAAGCGGTTGGCGCACTTCTACGCCGACAAGCTGCGGAAAAACCTCACCGCCCACGACAAGATTGAGTTCGAGATCGTCTACACCAGCTACGATTTTACCATTGAGGAGCGAAGCTGCGAGCTATTGTCCGCGGGATTTACCGAGGATGAGCGACAGCTGCTGATTACTGAGCTGAAGAAGCTGACCGACCGCGCTATCGCTGCCCAGAGCGACTTTCTCATCGGCGACCGCGCTATGCTGGATCGGCTGAACGCGCTGCGGGAGCAGACCGAGCAGGCGGCGGAGGGCATGGATCATCATTCACTCATCCACGCCGTCAAAACCCTGCTGGACGCCATTTCGGCGTACGGCGTGACCACCTTCGCCCGTCAGGCGCGCATGGCCTTTATGGCGCGGGCATTTTGCCTCACCTTGGTGGAGGCGGGCGACTTTACCGAGGATGAGATGGATCGCTTTATGACCTCGGTCAGCACCGTTTCCTCTGAGTTTGAAGCCGATTTCAACGCCTATTCCGCAGGTCGACTGGATCGCGCCACCTTTGATCGCAAATACGGTCATCTGCGGACCGGCACCTACGACATCCGCACCGACCGCTACGATAAGCTGACCTTCCGTCCCGTTTCGGGGCGCAAGCAGGCGTTCCCCGGCAGACGGGAGAAATACCGTCTGGACGAGTCCCGCCTGTCGGCGGCACTCGCCCGCGCAGGGATCGACAGCACGCCCGCCGCCTTTATGGAATTCCTCACCTGCGCCATCGAACAGCGCGAGTATTTCAAATTCGAATTCACCCGCTCCCTCAGCCTGGTGCTGGAGCTGATCCAGAAGCTGGGCGAGCAGCTGCAGATCTCCCGTAACGAGCTGTCCTGGCTACGGGCAGAGGATCTCAACGAGGTTCCCGCAGGCTGCACCGCGTCGGGTCTGAAGGTGCTGTGGGAGGAGCGGCTCCAGCGCCGCGCCAAGAACTACGAGAAGGACAGGGAACTGATCCTGCCCGAGGTGGTGCTGTCGCCCGAGAGTCTGGATCTGATCCCGGTCTACGAGGCGCGCCCCAACTTCATCACCTCCAAAGCCGCCGAGGGCGAGGTCGTCCTGCTGGAAGAGGAGCGGGATGCCGATCTGACCGACAAGATCGTGGTGGTTCCCAAGGCCGACCCGGGCTACGAGTGGATCTTTGCCAAGTCCATCAAGGGATTTATCACCAAATACGGCGGAGCCGCCTCCCACATGGCGATCCGCTGTGCGGAGTTCGAGATCCCCGCAGCCATCGGTTGCGGTGAGAAGATCTACTCCGAGGTCTCGAAAATGTCCTATCTGCGTATCGACTGCAAGGCAGAGAAGATCGATGAGGGCATCCAGTATCACAATCTGTCTGCACTGATCACCCAAAGAGAGAGCGTCAACGCCTACGGCTATCCAACCGACGTGCAGGAGGCGGCCTATATGCGCTTCTGCGAGCTGCTGGGCTTTATCCCCAAGCCGGTGTCCAATTACACCAAAAACATCGAAAAGCTTTTCGACAAGAAGCGCGATCTCCTGATCGTGGCAGGCGGCGGCGCACTCCCTCCGTCTATGTACGACCATCCCCACACCGAGACGGTTCAGCCCAACCGCGACCGCACCGAGGAGAAGCTGATCCGCTACTGCGTGACCCATCAGATCCCGGTGATCGCCATCTGCCGCGGAATGCAGTACATGAACGTGCTGTTCGGCGGCAAGCTCCGCTATCATCCAACGCTGAGAGTAGCGCGCCCGCGCCAGCTGGATCATCCCGTCACGCTGGTGAAGGAAAATCGGAAGATCTACATCAACAACTTCCACGAGGACGTGATCTATACCGACGATCTGGCGCCCTGCTTCGAGCCGCTGGCGGTGGATGAGGAAAACGATGTGGTGGAAGCCTTCTACTCTGACGATATGAAGATCCTCGCTCTCCAATGGCATCCCGAGCGCCCCTTCCTCACGGCGAATGCGGCAGAGGAGACGCGGAAGCTGATCATCGACTTTATGCAGAAGTATATTCGGTGATTACTTGGGAACCCTTTTTGAAAAAAGGGTATCCAACCCTCCCCAAAACCTTTGAAAAGCAGATTCTTGAAGATATGGAGATTTTTAAGGATCATCGGTAAAGCCGGATGCTATACAAATCACACTACAAGCACTTGCCGTGTTTTGCAAAAGTTTTTGGGGATTCTCAAGAGCCTTTTTTCAAAAAGGTTCTTGAGCCACCGGAGGCATAAAAATTTTTTCTCCCCCTTGCAATTTTTCCAAACCTGTGCTATAATACCCTCAGCCGAATACGGCGGACAGTTCGTGACCATCCTGTCCTAAAACAAAACTACGGGCAATTGACCATCAAAGGGCGCCGTAGAGCGCCCTTTTTCTTGCCCTTCGGAGCATACTATGAATCGATACAGCGTTATCACCCATAAAAACCCTCGGGAGATCGTGCTCCTGCGGGGGAGCGGATGCCGTTGGCGCCGCTGCAGCTTTTGCGATTATCACACCGACTCGTCTCCCGACGCGGCGGCAAACTTTGCCCTCAACCGCACCGTGCTGGAGCAGATCACCGGCGCGTACGGTCGGCTGGAGGTCATTAACTCCGGCAGCTTCGTGGATTTAGATGAGCATACCGTCGATCTGCTGATCGAAATTTGCCGCCGCCGCGCCATTCATACGATGCACATCGAGTGCCACTGGATGCACCGCGCCACGCTGTCCGCCTTCGCCGCCCGATTTGCGGCGGTGGGAACCCGGGTGATCTTCAAGATCGGCGTGGAGACCTTCGATACCGATTATCGGGAGCGGATCCTTTGCAAAGGCATCGGCAGAGCATCCGCTGCCGAGATCGCCGCCGCGGGCTATGGAGAGGTCAATCTCCTTTGCGGACTTGCCGGGCAGACCGCCGCCACCATGTCCGCCGACATCGAGTGCGGCCTTGCCCATTTCGGGCGTGTGTGTGTGAATTTGATGATCGAAAACACAACGCCGATAAAGCCCGATCCCGAGGCAGTGCAGGCGTTTCTCACCGAGATCGTCCCGCGGTACAAGGACGATCCGCGGGTGGACATTTTAGTGGAAAACACCGACTTCGGCGTCGGGGAATAGGAGGTTGCTATGCCGTTTCAAAATGAACTATTGCTGATCGGATCGCTGATCTTTCATTTCAGCGCCGTCCTCGCGGCGTGGCGGCTCTTCGGAAAAGCGGGACTCTACGCCATGACCGTTTTTTCCACCGTCGCCGCCAATATCGAGGTCATGGTATTGGTCAGTGCCTTCGGAATGGAGCAGACTCTCGGCAACGTCCTCTTTGCCGCATCCTTCCTGATCACCGACATTCTCAGCGAGAACGAGGGCAAAAAAGCCGCCGACCGCGCGGTGAATCTGGGCATCTTCACCTCGCTGCTCTTCGTGCTGACCACCCAAAGCTGGCTGCTCTTCATCCCCGCCCAAGGGGATACGGTGATGGACGGAATGCGGCAGGTTTTTGCCAATACGCCCCGCACCATCCTGTCCAGTATGCTGGTCTACGCTGTGACCCAGCGGTTCGACGTGTGGCTCTACCACAAGTGGTGGGAGTTCACCGAGAAGAAATACGGTGACGGAAAGCGGTTTCTGTGGCTGCGTAACAACGGCTCTACGCTGGTGTCTCAGCTGCTCAATACGGTGCTGTTTACGCTCTGCGCCTTTGCGGGAGCGTACGAGACGGGTACGCTGCTGAGTATCATGGGCTCCAGCTACCTGATCTTCATCGTCACCTCGCTTTGCGATACCCCTGTGGTCTATATCGCGCGGTGGATGAAGCGGAAATACCGGCTGTAAGCCTTCGGGACGGCTTCCCACATTGTGCGGGAGTCGTCCCGAATTTTACGATTTTTTCGAAAGATTGTTGCAAAAACTGTACTTTCGTGGTACAATAAACTGATAAATTCTGCAAAACCGAGAAAGGAACCCGCTATGAAAAAACTGTTTTTGCAACCGGTCGCGCTCCTCTGCTGTCTGACGATGCTGTTTGCCTGCGGACAAACCCCCGATCCTGCAACAGACGGAGCGAGCGCCGTCACCACCGTCGGCGACACCGTTTTCACCCCTACCTATGACGAGACGCTGACCTTCATCAATCCCGCCACCTCCTCTGAGACGTCCAATCTCTTCTACAACAACGACGCATATAACGACGGACCGCTGGCAGGCGACCCCTTCCTCTTCTATCACGAGGAAACGAAGATCTTCTATCTCTACGGCACGACCCGAAAGTATTCCAATCCCGGTACGATCGAAGAGACCTTCGAGTATTATACCTCCACCGACCTGATCAATTGGAAAGAGGGCGGCGTTTGCTTTGAGCCGGCGCGCGGCGATTGGTGTACCAGCCGTCTGTGGGCGCCCGAGGTCTTTGAGATCGACGGCAAATATTATATGTATTACACCGCCGCTACCGGTGATAGCGGTGTGCTCCACGGCAGCGTAGCTGTTGCCGACAGCCCCGCAGGTCCCTTCACCAACAAGATTTCTGACACGGTCAACGGCAGCAAGCCGGTCTTTGACTTCGGCAGCAATTTCCCCACCATCGACGGCTCGCTCTTCATCGACGACGACGGTTCGATGTATTATTACTTCGCCCGCGACCAGATCGGCGACAACTCCTCCTCGGGCGGCACCAACACTACCCGCCGCTCCACCATCTGGGGCATTCAGCTGGAGAATCCCTACACCATCAAGGAAGGCGCAAAGCCCGTGAAGCTCACCGAGGTGGGCAGAAGCACCATCGACGAGACCGGCGCGTTCACTCAGAAATGGGAGGTGCAGGATCAAAGTGCCATGTGGAACGAGGGCCCCTATATGCTCAAGCATAACGGCGTGTACTACCTCACCTACAGCGCTAACTATTTCGGCTCCAAGTATTATAGCGTAGGCTACGCCATCTCCACCGATCCGCTGAGCGGCTTTACCAAGCTCCCTGACGGCGAGGCGCAGATCATGGGCATCTCTCCCGACAGCGAGGATAACTGGAACTACTTCATCGGTACGGGACACGCTATGTTCCTCTCTATCGGAGAAGAGGATTACATCGTCTATCACACCCTGATGCCCAATACCGACGTTTGGCGTCACTTTACCATCGACTCTGTCGGCTACCGTGAGGACGGTACGCTTTACGTCAACGGCCCTACCGTGACCGCACAGAAGGTACCCGACGCGGTTTCGGGACTCACCAACGTAGCGAAGAACGCGACGATTACCGCTGACAATTGCCGGGACGATACGCTGAAATATCTCACCGACGGCATCACCGGTGCGGGCAAGGCCTACTCTGACGCCGAGGTCAAGACGAACGGCGGCGTGTCTACCATTACGTTCACCTTTGACGCCCCCGTAGAGCTGTCCGCCATCGTGGTCTACAACAGCGCGGATTACGAGCAGATGTTTACCTCGGTCGCGCGCATCGAGATCGACGGACTGTACGTGATCGACAACGTAAATGTGCTCACGGACTCCTACGCGAAGCGCTCCAAGCAGGTCTATGCAGGCTCTGCGGCAATTCTGGAGCTGTCTCACGAGACCATGGTGCAGACCGTCACCATCACCTTTAACAGCAACGACACGGTCGGCATTTCCGAGGTACAGATCCTGGCGAAGGGCTGAGTCCAACTCCCGTTCGGCACGATCGTCTCAGCCCCCCATAGAGAGGATTTCAATGGATACGCATTCTATCACAATATCTTGGATGAAAGCCCTCGGGGCGGTGTTCGTTCTCGTCACGCTGACGATGGCGATCGCCTGTGGGGCGTCTGCAAGCTCCCCGGAGCCCGCGGTTTCCGCAGGCTCGCAGGTGAATGCAGAGCCGTTGCCGATTTCTACGACCCTGCCGTCCCCCACGTCGGAAATTCCCGTTACCACCGCAGGGGATCCTGCTGCCTCCACCGCACCCGTTCCCACCGAGCCTGCTCCCGTCACGACCGATTCCGTACCGATCACGTCTGCTACCGCTCCGACGACCACGGTGCAGCCTGTGCTCACCGAGCCGGCAATCCTCACCGACAGCGTGCTGATCGACGAGGCGATCCAAGCGGCGGCTGAGCAGTACGGAGCAGTAGGCGTGCAGGTAGCCGTTATCTCTGACGGACGAGTTAGTGCGGCGGCAGAGTACGGCTGGGCGGTGCTGGATGAAACTCCGATGGAGCAGGACACCAAGATCCGCGTGGCGTCACTTACCAAAACCTTGATCGGTATGGTGACCTTTCGCTTGATCGAAGAGGGAATGCTGGAGCTGGATGCCGATATTTCGGCGTATATCGGTGTCGAGGTTCGCAATCCTGCCTATCCGAACGATCCGATCACCCTTCGGATGCTGCTGTCCCATACTTCAAGCATGAAGAATGCGGGCTACGTAACGACGCTCAGCGGTCTGCAAAAGCAGCTGCAGAGAGCGTCTACTTATCAAAACGATCGGCCGGGCGAGAAATTTGCCTATAATAATTTCGGCTTCGGCGTGATCGGATCGATCTGTGAGATCGTTACGGGCAAGCCAATGAATACCCTTGCAAAGGAGTATTTCTTTGAGCCGATGGGAATTGAAGCCACTTTCGCTCCGTCAGAATTGGATGCCTCGATGTTGGCGGTGATCTATACCGGCGAAGGTGAGGTTGGGCGGAGCATTGCCCAACAGCAGTCGATCACGCCGCCCACTGCGCCTGTTGAGCATATGCGGCATTTTGCGGGCGGACTAACTATCAGCGCCATCGATTACGCCAAGCTGCTGACCATCCTGATCAACGACGGTGTGTATAACGGAGAACGCTATCTCTCACAGGAGAGCGTGGAGCTGATGGAGAGCGTGCAGCTTACTAAGTCTAACGGAACGATGCAGTGTATGCCGATCTGGAAATATGAGGGCTTGTACGGAGCGGATGCCTGCTATTACCATACCGGCAGTAATTACGGTGTATACGCACTCTATACCTACGATCCGAATACCGGTTTCGGTACGGTGGTGGTGACTACCGGCGCGAAAAAGGTATACGACAGCAACAAGATCTACGCGGTCTGCAGTACGATCACCAAGGTGATCTATCAGGGAAAAGAAGAGATCTTCGGCGGTGATACAGGCTCCGATGAAGCGTAAGGGCTGATCTTGGGAAAATTTCAAAAAAACACTTGACAAATCGCCAGTTCGGGTGTATAATTCAATTTAAGCATAATTATGCTTTCCTTGGGACACGATCCCGGGATCGCACATCTCCAGAGAGCGGTATATCTGCTGCAAGTACCGTGTTGTGTCCCCGACGATTACCACCCGAAGGGTCAACTGAACAGTCAAATGAGTGAAAAACACGGGTGGAACCGTACAATGTAGTTCGCAAGCGAACTACGCCAATTGCTGACGCAATTGGCGAGTAGTTCGTAAGCGGCGTAGGCTTTGTACCCCGTATGCAATGTAGTTGCAAGCAAACTACGAGCGTACGGGGTACTTTTTATTTTCCCCGACGCAGAAAGAAAGGAAGGACGTATTATGAAAGTCAAAGTCAACAACATTCTGCTGGATTCCGAGACTGCCTTGACGGCCTACGACGCCATCAAAGAGGCAGAGCTGATCAGCCGTGAGGTGATCGCGGCATCGGTCAATGGAGAGACCGTAGACCTCTCCACTCCCATCAAAGACGGCGATACCGTCAGCCCTCTCACCTTTGCCGACGAGGGCGGCAAGCGCACCTTCAACCACACCGCGTCTCACGTGCTGGCGCAGGCGGTGAAGCGCCTCTATCCCGACGCCAAGCTGACCATCGGCCCCTCTATTGAGGAAGGCTTTTACTACGACATCGACTCCGACGTCGCCTTCGGTCCCGAGGCGCTGACCGCGCTGGAAGGCGAGATGAAGAAGATCATCAAGGAAAATCTGAAGCTGGAACGCTTCACCCTCCCTCGTGAGGAAGCGATCGCGCTCATGGAAGAGAAAGGCGAGCCCTATAAGGTTTTGCTCATCGGCAGAGTGCCCGAGGGGGAGGAGATCTCCTTTTACCGTCAGGGCGAGTTCGTAGATCTCTGCGCAGGCCCTCACCTCTTTGCAACCGGCGCGATCAAGGCGTTCAAGCTGACCCAGTGCACCGGCGCGTACTGGGAAGGTAAGTCCGATCAGAAGCAGCTCCAGCGTATCTATGGTGTGGCGTATCCCAATAAGGATCAGCTGAACGCCTACCTCACCGCCCGTGAGGAGGCAAAGAAGCGCGACCACAACAAGCTGGGACGCGATCTGGGCTACTTCACCACCGTGGACGCCATCGGTCAGGGTCTGCCCATCCTGATGCCCAAGGGCGCAAGAGTGATCCAGCTGCTCCAGAGATGGATCGAGGACACCGAGCAGGAGAGAGGCTATCTGCTGACCAAGACTCCCCTGATGGCAAAGTCCGATCTGTACAAGATCTCCGGTCACTGGGATCACTACCGTGACGGTATGTTCGTGATGGGCGATCCCGACGACGAGACCAAGGAGTGCTTCGCGCTGCGTCCCATGACCTGTCCCTTCCAGTATCAGGTGTTCCTGAACAAGGCGCGCTCCTACCGTGACCTGCCCATGCGTCTGGGCGAGACCTCCACCCTCTTTAGAAACGAGGATTCGGGCGAGATGCACGGTCTGATCCGCGTCCGCCAGTTCACCATTTCCGAGGGTCACCTCATTATCCGTCCCGACCAGCTCGAAGAAGAATTCAAAAACTGTCTTAAACTCGTCAAAGAGGTCATGACCGACATCGGTCTTTACGAGGATCTTACCTTCCGCTTCTCCAAATGGGATCCGGAAAACAAGGATAAATATGAAGGCACCCCCGAAATGTGGGAAGAAGCCGAAGGCGCAATGAGAAAGATCCTTGACAACATCGGCCTCGAATACACCGAAGCAGCCGGCGAAGCAGCATTCTATGGTCCGAAGCTCGATATTCAGGGCAAAAACGTTTACGGCAAAGAGGATACCCTCGTAACCATTCAGATCGATATGATGCTTGCACAGCGTTTCGGCATGACCTATATCGACCAGAATAACCAGGCTGTTTATCCCTATATCATCCACAGAACTTCCCTTGGCTGCTATGAGAGAACCATCGCCCTCCTTATCGAAAAATACGGCGGCGCTCTTCCCACTTGGCTTTCTCCCGAACAGGTCCGCATCCTCCCCATCACCGAGGATCAGAACGAGTATGCAGAGGAAATCAAGAAAAAACTTCTCAGATGCGGCTTCCGTCCCGAAGTCGATTCCCGTTACGAGAAAATCGGCTTCAAGATCCGCGAAGCACAGCTTGAAAAAGTTCCCTAT
>CAZFJJ010000021.1:0-15096 GCA_964519075.1 uncultured Lachnospiraceae bacterium | reverse complement strand
TCGAATTCGTGGACATCGCAGGCCTGGTCAAGGGCGCGTCCAAGGGCGAGGGTCTGGGCAATAAGTTCCTGGGTCATATCCGCGAGGTGGACGCCATCGTTCACGTTGTTCGTTGCTTTGAAAACTCCAACATCGTTCACGTTGACGGATCGGTTGATCCTCTTCGCGACGTAGAGACCATCAACATGGAGCTGGTGCTTTCCGATCTGGAGCAGGTGGAGCGCCGCGTCGAGCGCCTGCGCAAGCTGGCGAAGAACGATAAGTCTCTGGTGGCTGAGCTGGAGCTGCTGGAAAAGGTCTATGCAGCACTGTCCGAAGGAAAGTCCGCCCGTGCGCTAACCTACACTGAGGAGGAGCAGAAGCTGCTGACTCCCATGGGTCTGCTTTCCGACAAATCGGTCATCTACGCCGCGAATATCGGCGAGGATGAGGTTGACGGAAGCTATGAGGACAATCCTCATTATAATGCGCTGGCCGCTTATGCCGCCGAAGAGGGTGCTGAGGTGGTTCCGATCTGTGCCGGCATCGAAGCCGAGATCGCTGAACTGGACGAGGAAGAGAAGGCTATGTTCATTGCCGATCTGGGCATCACCGAGAGCGGCCTGGACAAGCTTATCAAGGCAAGCTACAGCCTGCTGGGACTTATCAGCTTCCTGACCGCCGGCGTGACCGAGGTTCGCGCCTGGACTATCCGTCGCGGCACCAAGGCTCCCCAGGCCGCCGGCAAGATCCACACCGACTTTGAGCGTGGCTTTATCCGTGCAGAGGTAGTGGCGTTCGACGATCTGAAGGAGTGCGGTACGGTGAATGCGGCAAAAGAAAAGGGACTGTATCGTTCCGAAGGCAAGGAATACGTGATGAAGGATGGAGACGTGGTTCTGTTCCGCTTCAACGTCTGAGAAAGAGCCGATTACGGGCTGAAGGAGAAGCTATGCTGTTTAAAAGTGTGTTTGCACGCTACATTGTAGCATTTATGATGATCATTTTGCTGAGCTTCTTGATTTTGGCACTTATCATCACCTCTCTCGTACAGAATTACAGTAGCGATCAGAAGCAGGAGGAGCTGGAACGCGTTGCGATTGCCGCGAAAACCTATTTGGAAACGGAATACGACGAAGGCGGTTTTTCCAGCTTTGCCGAATATATCCGTGTCAATCCCGACGCGGTGCAGAGAAGTCTGACGGCAATCACCCGATACTCTCACGATATGTTCACGGTCGTCACCAATTCTTTGGGATTGGTGCTTGCACACGACGATTCAACACCTGAAGCGGCACAGTCTATGACGGTGTTGCCTGCCGTTCTGCTTAAAATCACTTCTGACGGAAATTTGATGAGCGAATCCGATCTTATGGGTAGTTTCTCCGGAAAATACTACGTGTACGCTCAGCAGATCCAATCCGAAGACGGTTCGGTGATCGGATATCTGTTTACCTGTCAGACCTCTGAAGCCACGGAGAATCTGATGGAGACCATGATCAAAATGATCGTTCTTGCCTGTATGTGGGTAATGTGCGCAGCCATAATCGCCAGTTATTTTATCAGCGAGCGAACGGTTCGCCCTTTGCGGAATCTGTCACGCGCAGCAAAATCCTTTGCCGCAGGTCAGCTGGACGTGCGCGTAGAAGTGCATGGGAATGATGAAATTGCAGAGCTGGGTATAGCGTTTAATAATATGGCGTCCAGTCTTTCTACTTTGGAAGATACCCGCCGCACCTTCCTGGCCAACGTTTCCCACGATCTGCGAACGCCCATGACTACGATCGCAGGCTATATTGACAACATCCTGGCAGGTACGATCCCGCCAGACAAGCACGAGTATTATCTGAATATCATCGCCTCCGAGGTTCGCAGACTCTCCCGTTTGGTGGCGTCGCTTCTGGATATCTCCCGTATCCAGGCAGGCGAGCGCAAGTTTACGATGGCGCCCTTCGACGTGTGCGAGCTCGCTCGTCAGGTGCTGATCTCCTTTGAGCAGCGCATTGATGAGAAGCGGCTGGACGTTTCCTTCAATTGCGACGAAGACCGCATGATGGTCATCGGCGACCGTGATGCGATCCATCAGATCCTGTATAATATCTGCGACAACGCGGTCAAATTCTCTCGCGAAGGCGGCGAGTACCGCATCAATCTGCGGGAAATGAATAAAAAGGTGTATATTTCCGTGTACAATGAGGGACAGGGCATTCCTGCTGACGATCTGCCCCACATTTTCGACCGTTTCTACAAGAGCGATAAGAGCCGCGGTTTGGATAAGACCGGCGTAGGACTGGGAATGTATATCTCCAAAACGATTATCGACGCCCACGGAGAGACCATCTCGGTCAGCAGTAAGCAGGGTGAATACTGTGAGTTTACCTTCACGCTCAAACGCGATTATAGCGGAAATTCCAAAAAATAACAAAATCCCCGACTCGGTCGGGGATTTTGAACGTTTATTCGCCGTCGTAATAGTCCACGTGATCTTGCGTGCGAAAGACCCGATTGACGCCCTTGCCCCAAATGGCGATCTTATCCGAATCGGGATAGACCGTTACGTCGATCTCGTTACTGGTATCGAAATCCAGATATACCAGATTCTCGGTACGCGAGCTGTTGGTCAAACGATGTGCGCCGCACTCGTTGGCAGGAAAGAACAGCAGATCGCCTGCAGATACGGGACGCTCGCCGTCGGGCGTGCGCAGGATGCCGTGACCTCTGATGATGTAGAATGTCTCTTCATTGTTGTGATGATAGTGATAGGGAAAAGCCGACTTCATCGGCGGGATCTCAAATACGTTCACCACGCATTGACTTGCCTCGCTGCGGCGGACGAAGGCTCTTCGGAAGTACTCGAATCCTTCGTGATCGCAGACGTGCCGAACGGGTAGATCTTCCATAGAGGAATGCTTGAAGCTGCTCATCTTATCCTCTCAGTGCATCGATAGCTGCTTTGTAGTCAGATTTTCCGAATACGGCCGAGCCTGCAACCAGCACGTCCACGCCTGCATCAATGCAATAGCGGGAGGTTTCGGCGTTGATGCCGCCGTCCACCTCGATCTCGTAGTGCAGCCCCAGCTCTTCGCGGAGCGCGACCAGCTCGCGGATCTTGTCCGCAGCTGCGGGCATGTACTTCTGTCCTCCAAAGCCCGGCTCTACCGACATGACCAGCACCAGGTCACACAGGGGAAGATACGCGCGAATCGCTTCCACGGGTGTTCCCGGCTTGATGGAGAGGCCTGCCGCGATCTTCCGATCCTTAATGGCACAAAGCGTTTCTACAACCTGCCGCGTCGCTTCCGCGTGGACAGTGATCAGATCGGCTCCCGCTTTCACGAAATCGTCCAGATAACGGATGGGCTCGTTGATCATCAGATGGACGTCAAAGGGAAGGGCGCAATGCTTGCGGACACAGCCGTAGACAGGCGCGCCAAAGGAGATGTTGGGCACGAATGCGCCGTCCATCACGTCAATGTGTACCCATTCGGCACCTGCAGCTTGAATAGCTGCCATTTCCTCGCCCAATCGGGAGAAATCAGCAGACAAAATAGAAGGTGAAATTTTTACCATAACTAAAAACCTCTCATGTTTTGTTCATTCGGTGTTATACTAATAGTCAAGATTCGCTATATCCGTCTCGTGCGGGTCAGATCGCCTGGAAAAAGCGGCTCACCAAACGAGCGTTTTGCCATACAATAGAAGCAGGCAGACAAATGAATATTCGGCAATCCGACCAACGTGGAACGTAAAATAAAAGGACGTAGGATGATCTGCGAGTTGGCTCTGTCTTGCCTGTAGGAATAGCCATACCATCGGTGTGGCTATTCTTTTTAGTCTTTGATCAGCAGACAAACCGCGTGGGCGGCAATTCCTTCCTTAGCACCGGTAAAGCCCAGCTTTTCCTCTGTGGTTGCCTTTACGTTCACACGGTCGGCAGACACACGGAAGGTGCGGGCGAGATTGTCTCTCATCTCTGCGATATAGGGCGCCAGCTTAGGTGCCTGGGCGATCACGGTTGCGTCGATATTGCCGACACGATAGCCGCGTTCGGTCATCAGATCGCAGACGTGAGCGGCAAGCACGAGACTGTCCGCGCCCTTAAAACGAGGGTCGGTGTCGGGAAAATGCTTGCCGATGTCACCGAGGGAGAGTGCTCCGATGATCGCGTCCATGACCGCATGGGTCAACACGTCTGCGTCCGAGTGCCCCAGCAAGCCTACTGGAGAGGGAATACTGACGCCGCCGATGATCAGCGCGCGCCCTTCCACCAGGCGATGCACGTCGTAACCGTGTCCGATGCGAAGGTCAGTCATCCCGGTGCTCCTCCGCTTCTCTTTGTCGCAGGATCGCTTCGGCGATCAGCAGATCAACCGGCGTGGTGATCTTGATATTCTCATAGCCGGTGTCCACCAGCTTGGTGGAAAATCCGGCGTGCTCTGCCACCTCGGCATCGTCGGTGCCCTGAAACTTGTCCTTGCTTGCGGTATAGATCGAAGCACGGAAGAGATTTCCGTAGAACACCTGCGGCGTCTGCATCAACCATACGGTTTTGCGATCAACGGTGTAATCGATCATTCCGGAGATATTGGCAACCTTCACACTGTCCTTTGCAGGAGCTGCAGCCGCCGCAGCCTTGTGATCGTAGGCAGCAAGAACTACGGACTTGATCTGGGAAGGAGTGACCAGAGGTCTGGCTCCGTCGTGAATGGCAACGTGATCCGCCTGATCGGGAACCATCTCAAAGCCGCGAAGAACGGAGTCCTGGCGGGTTTCCCCTCCCTCAACAACGTGCGTGACCTTTTGGATCCCGTACTGCTTGAGCATTGCAGGATAGAGCGAGATCTCGTCAGCTTTTGCAACAATGATGATCTCGTCAATGTATTCGCAGGCATCCAGCGCCTGCAGGCTGTGGATCACGATCGGTTTGCCGCACAGCTCCAGCATCTGCTTGGTGGTGCCACCGCCCATGCGGGTGCCCGAACCGCCTGCCAGCAGGATCGCGGCGGTATAATGTCCCTTTCCGAACGCAGATCGCGCGGCTTGCGCGATTTTTTCAACGATTGGCATAGATTTGCTCCTTCTTATGAAATTTTGTAATTTCCGTCAGACAAAGCCTCGATGGTCGTGGAATAAAAAGCTTCCAGCGCGCGTATCATGGAAAGCGTGTCGGACGTGCCGCCAGTTTCGTAGCAAGAGTGCATGGCCAGCTGTGCCAGACCGATGTCCACGGTGTTCAACGCCAGCTTGGTGTTGGAGATGTTGCCGAGCGTAGAGCCGCCCATCATATCGGAACGATTGGCGAACACCTGGGTAGGAACGCCTGCCTTGTCGCAGATCTCGCGGAAGAGTGCCGCGCTCAGCGCATCTGTGGTGTACTTCTGATTGGCGTTGTACTTGATGACTACGCCGCGGTTCATTCGAGGCGCATTCTGCGGATCGGACAGCTCGGGATGGCAGGGATGGATGGCGTGACCGTTGTCTGCAGACACCATCATGGAAGAGGGAAGCCAGCGATGGATCGCGGCTGCGCTCAGGCAAAGTGCTTCCCCGATCCTGTCAATCGTATCGGTCAGGAAGGTGGAAGCCGCACCCTGTCGAGAGGTGCTGCCCGTTTCCTCGTTATCGAAGACGGCGAGCATTTGGATGTGACGAGAGGGGGGCACTGCTAAAAACGCCTGAAGGGAAGCGAATGCGCATTGGAGATTATCAATCCGCGGACAGGCGAAGAATTCGTCGTTCAGACCGAAGATTGTACCGGGAGTACGATTATACAGATAGAGATCGCTACCTAAAAGATCCTCCGCTGCACAGCCGGCTTTTTCGGCGATCGCTTCCTGCAGTTTACCTGCAGATTCTGCTTCCCCGATCAAAGGAAAGGTATCGCAGGCAGGATTATACTTGTAGCCGTCGTTGACCGTTCGGTTCTGATGGATCGCCACGTTAGGGATGATCGCCAGATCCCGATCCAGCGTGACGGTTTTGGTGGCAACGCCGTTCTCAGTGCGGATCACGGCGCGTCCTGCAATGGAAAGGGGACGGTCGAACCAGGACGAGAGGATGGTACCGCCGTATCGCTCGGTATTCAGCTTGAGCGTATTACCTGCGCCGACGACTTCGGCGTTGTACTTCAGCTTGAAGGTGGGAGAATCAGAGTGACTTGCCGCGATCAACAATCCAATGGGCTTTGACTCGGGGATGCGGAAAGCAATGAGGGAAGAGCCGTTTCTGGTGAGATAATAGCGGCCGCCCGGCAAAAGATCGGAGCATTCACCCTCAGATAAGGCTTCAAAGCCTGCTGCTAAAAGTCTGGAAGCGATCTCCTCAACGGCGTGAAACGCCGTGGGAGCTGCACCGATGAAATCGATCAATTCTTTGGTAGAAGCAATTTGTTCTTGTTTCATAGGAACCTCCGTTGGAGCTTGGATGCTGCACGGGAAATCAATCCCCACAGCGTAGAATATAAATATTGTAGCACAAAAGGCAGAAATATGCAACCCCTTCTTCGTGTTCATAAAAAATATAATTTACGCTAAAAAAAAGTTCACGCGTTTTTTGCAAATTAGTATATTTTCGACTTGATTTATTTCAAAAATGTGATATAATATAGTGTAACCGATAGAATACATACGAAACTGTACGAAAGAGGTCGAACGATGAAAAAAATATGTATATTTATTTGTCTGCTCATGCCGCTGTTTATGTTCGCAGCGTGCGGAGATGATGATGTTACGCCTGACGTGACCGACGCACCTGTTGGTCAAGGAATCGTGATTGACGCCGGAGACGCGGTGACCATCGGTGTCAATGAAAACAGGCAGCTTACTGCATACAGCAGAAAGGATAACAGCAAGACTACCGTAATCTGGTCGTCAGACAATACTGCCGTAGTAACCGTTGACTACAACGGAATGCTGACCGGCATTTCCGATGGTACCGCAACCATAACCGCTACCACTCCCGACGAGTCCTATTCAGCTTCTTGTAAGGTAACGGTGTCCTCCGTTCTAACGAATATTGCATTTGAGAACGCGTCGCTTACTCTGGAAAAAGGAAGCGAGATCACGTTGACTCCCGTTCTCACTCCTGCTAACGTAACCGACGTTACGCTGATCTGGATGTCGGGTGATCCCAAGGTTGCGGTAGTCGAGAACGGCGTCGTAACTGCCGTTGGTAACGGTACGACTTCTATTTACGTGAGCGACAACGAGAACAAGCTTACTGCGGTCTGCACCGTTACGGTTGAAACGACTGTTACCGGGGTGAAGTTGAACGTTGAAGCCTTTACAATTCAGATGAACAAGGGGGATTCCAGAAAGCTGATCGCGGAGATCACTCCTGCAGATTCCAGCAATCAGAATTTGACCTGGGTTTCCTCGAATCCCGATGTGGTCGAGGTGGAAGCAGACGGCACCATTACCGCTAAATCCGGCGGTGCCGCTAATATTACCGTTACTACCGATAACGGTATTTCGGATACCTGTAATATCGTCGTTAATTCTCCTGTGGAAGGAATTACGCTGGATCGCACCGAGGTTGTGATCGGTGTAGGCGAAACGCTTCAGTTAATTGCCACGATTATTCCCGAGGATGCAAGCCAGCAGGATGTAAGTTGGGGCTGTTCCGACCTCTCCGTCGTAACGGTTGACAATACCGGCGCACTGCTGGGAATGAAGACAGGCACCGTTGAGGTAACGGCTACAACGGTGGACGGTTACCGGATTGCGACCTGCACCGTAACCGTAATTAATGCCGCGACCGAAATTGTTTTTGAATCTACAAGCGGTAATCTGGAGATCGGAAAGAGTCTGGTTCTGATTCCTATTTTGACCCCTGTTGACGCAGATGCCCCCATATTGACATGGACGTCCTCCAATGCTACCGTAGCTTCTGTGGATGAATACGGAAACGTAACCGCACTGGCTCTCGGTGAAACCGTTATAACCGCTACCGCTACCAACGGTGTGACCGCTACCTATACTCTTCGGGTGGTTGAGATGGAAATCCTGATTGAGAATATCGTGGTCGAAAACCTTCTGTCCGTGAAGGTTGCAAGCACGTTTACGCTCGGCGTATCTTTGGTACCTACCAATTGCACCGAAGGTTACGTGATCACCTCGAATGATCCCTCAACCGTCCGAGTAAACGCAGACGGATCGCTGACTCCCTTGAAGGAGGGCATAACGACCGTGATCGTTTCCTCCAAGAGCGGTTCGGTAAGCGCAACCTGCGTCGTGAACGTAGACGCCTTAACTGCTGAAGAGTATGCAGAGCTTTTGGCTGAATATCAGCAGAAGGAAGCAGCGCTTCTTCAGGAACACAACGCTAATGTTGACACGATCAACGCGAAGTACGACGAGCAGATCGGAATCATCGACGAGATCATTGCATCCAAGCTGTCTATTTCCTCCGAGGCAGAGTATTATACGAAGCGTTCTGATCTGAATACTCGCCTTGCAGCTGCACAAAAGGATCTGGATCAGTATACCGCGGAAGGCAATCAGGAGCTGATCGCAGTATATACCGCTACCAGAAACGAGCTTCAGACCCAAATCAACAATCTGGATAAGGAATGGACTACGCTGTCGCTTCTGCTAAAGAACCGTGATGACAGTCTGACTGCAAAATCGAATGAGCTTGCGAATGAGGATTCTCGTTACGCAGCTGCGCAGAATAAGCTGAAGGCAGAATATGCCTTCCTATTCTGATCGGACAAGCATATCCCTTTCCCCGTGTATTTCATATATGCACGGGGAAAATTTTTTCCTCGGAAATTTGTAAAACAATGCAATTTTATGGGACGGTTTTGAAAAAATACGACATATATTGTATATATAATTTCCGAAAGGCGCAACAATGAAAGTGAACCACAAGGATAAGCCCCCCTGCAAACTCACCGATGAGGTATACCGGGAGTTGAGGACGAAATTATGCGTAGGGAAGTAATCGGAATCTTGAATACATATTTGAGAGAGTTGTCCCAAAGAACTGCAAGAGACCGATCCTCTTGATCTGCTGACATACCGTTATCTGGTGCTACAACCGGCTAATCCGCATAACACAAAACGACCGCAGTGCAAACGCACTGCGGTCGCGCCTATTCAAAAGCATCAGTCGCTGGACTCGTAGTTGAATGCGGGTTTGTCGCACTCGGGAACGGCGTCCATAACGTCGGGATCCTCGATCTCTTCTTCTTCGATCTCGAAAGAGATGGGCTCGTGGCAAGCGGGGCAGAGAATGTCGGTCTCATCCAGCAGGGACTCGTCCAGATAGATGGTCTCGCCGCAGGAGGGGCACTCCAGCGCGTAGATATCTTCGTCCTCTTCCTCATCCTCGTCGTCATCTAGGAAATCGTCAGCGTCTTCCTCTTCCTCATCCTCGTCGTCCTCAACGTCCTCGTCGGTGGTGAAGAGATACTCTTCCACTTCGCCCAGATCTTCGTCCAGCTCCTCCACGTAGTCGCCCAGACGAACGGTCTCCTGCTCCAGATCCTCAACGGTCAGCGCCATATCGGACAGGATGTCTGCCATGCAGGAAAGCACCTTTCCTTCGGGAGTATCGGTGGGAAGGGAAAGACCCTCCATCAGCCCCTTCAGATATGCAACCTTTTCAGAAATAGTCATAGTTTCCTCCAAAATAATCGTTCTATTGAAAACGGCTGCCCGGAAAAGGGTAGCCGTTTGTCATCATTAACCCTTGGAACGGGAGAGATATTCGCCGGTACGGGTATCGATCTGGATCTTTTCGCCGGGGTTGATGAACAAGGGAACCTTGATCTCAGCGCCGGTTTCCAGAGTAGCGGGCTTCAGGGTGTTGGTTGCGGTGTTGCCTGCAAATCCGGGATCGGTCTCGGTAACCTCCAGATCCACGAAGGTGGGGGGCTCAACGCTGAATACGCTGCCCTTGTAGGACAGGAGCTTGCAGACCATCTCTTCCTTCACGAACTTGAAGGAGTCGGGCAGAACGCTCGCGTTGATGGGCATCTGGTCGTAGGTTTCCTGATCCATAAAGTAGTAAAGCTCGCCGTCGTTGTACAGATACTGCATATCCTTGCGTTCAACGTAAGCGGTCTCAAACTTAGCAGTAGGGTTGAAGGAAGTTTCGGTTACGGAACCGGTGATGACGTTCTTCATCTTGGTACGAACGAACGCTGCGCCCTTACCGGGTTTAACGTGCTGGAACTCGATAACCTGCATGACCTTTCCTTCGTATTCAAACGTTACGCCGTTTCTGAAATCGCCGGCTGTAATTGCTGCCATAATATTTGTACCTCCAAAGAATTGTTTATCGCATCTATTGTACTATAATCTTGCGCATTTTGCAAGTCTTTTTTCGAAAAAAAATCAAAAAAATCAAAATTTTCAGTCGATTACGATGAGTTGCTTGGGAGCACGGGTGATATTCATCGATCCATTCTCGGTAAAGACCACCATATCCTCGATGCGGACACCGTATTTTCCTTCCAGATAGATGCCCGGCTCACAGGTTACGACGTTTCCTACAGTCATCGGCAGGACGTGTCGAGCTTTAAGGCGAGGAGGCTCGTGAATATCCATGCCTACGCCGTGCCCCAGTCCGTGTCCGAAGCACCCTTCATAACCCGCATCGTAGATGACCTTGCGTGCAACCGCATCCAGCTCCTCACCCGTCTTGCCAATTGCATAGGCATCCAGCGCAGCAAGCTGAGCGTTCAAAACGGTATCGTATACGCGCTTCATTTCATCGGTAGGCTTGCCAAGGCAAACCGTGCGGGTCATATCGGAGCAATAGCCCTTATACAGCGCGCCGAAATCCATGGTCAAGAATCCGCGCTCCAGCTTTACGGGACGGGGAACGCCGTGAGGACGGGAGGAAGCACTGCCCGACACCGCAATTGTGTCAAACGAAGTGGCTTTTGCGCCGTGGGAGCGCATATAGAACTCCAGCTCCAGCGCAATATCCAGCTCTGTCTTATCGGGAGTGATGAAGCCGAGGATATGATCGAAGGCCTGCTCGGCGATCCGCTGGGCGGTGACGATCCGATCAATCTCACACGAATCCTTACGGATACGCAGACTCTCGATTATGCTATCGGATGGAATCATTTTGACATGGCCCAGTAACCCCTGCAAGCCTGAAGCTTCGAGAACCGAAACGTGACTCTCCTCAAAGGCTACTGTTTGAACGCGGTGCTTCTGCAGTAACTCGCGAAAGAGTTCCCGAGGATCATCTTCCATCATCACGACGGTAAATTCGGGATTGGTCTCTGCCTTAGCCGCTTCAATATAGCGGAAATCCGTAATCAAATAGGACTCTTCTCCGGTAATCAGCAGGTAGCCGTCGTCAAAATCGAATCCGGAAAGATAATACTGATTCTTTTTGTGGGTGACCAGCATTGCGTCCGCTTGCGGGTTCAATACTGCAAGTAGTTTGTCTTTTCTGTTCATAGATAACCTCAGTTTGTTCAGAGCAAACTCTGATAATACTTTTTCATTGTCAGCGCATCCTCGGCCTGTGTGCCTGCCGATTCGCACAGGATGCGGGGAGAGTAGCCGTCTTTGGCGATCGCCTCCATCAGCGGCTCATAATCGGGACCGTAGACGGTATCCTCAAAGGTCAGATGCCGCTTTTCACCTGCCGCAGTGTATTCGATCTTGGAAAAGTGGCAATGAAGTGTGTCAGCGTATTCATAGCCCAGCGTCCTGCCGATGAGGTCGAACACGCGGCGGTAATCGTCGGCGGCAGGAAAGAGTCCGCCAACGTTGCGGGCGTTCATATGTCCCCAGTCCACTACGGGGCAAAGTCGCGGCGAAACGGAGCAGATCTCCAAAACCTCCTCCATTGTACCCAGCTGATTCTGCTTGCCCATCGTCTCGATGCCAAACCGCACCTTGGTGTCGGGCAGAGCCTCCAGTGCCTTGAACATGGTGTCTTTGGCAAGATAAACAGCCTCGTCGCGGCTGATCTTGGAGGCGGAGCCTGCGTGGATCACGATAGTGTCAGCTCCCATCGCCTCGGCAGCTGCAACCGATTTTGCAATATAATCGATGCTCTTCAGCCGTTTCTCGGTATCGACACCCGAAAGGGAGATATAATAAGGCGTGTGTAAGGACAGTAGGATTCCGTGCTTTCTCGCCTCCTCGCCGATCCTTTGAAAGGTAGCGATCCCGCCTGTGATGCCGTTGCCTGCGGAGTATTCATAGGCATCCAGCCCTTTGCAGCGATCCATTCGGGTGATTGATAGGTATGCTTAAAGCCCTCGTTGTAGAAGGATTCCGAGTTACCGCTGGGTCCAAACTTTGCGCTCATCCGTGTTTCTCCTTGAGATTTCGGGTCTTCAAATTCCAGTACGCCTTCAGCTCATCGTCTGGATGCCTGCGGAAATAGGACGCGATAAACGGACGCTCTAAAAAGCGCTTTGCGCGGAAGAAGAAGTTGGTCTTATCCTTGATGGGCGGCACCAGAATGGTCTTCAGCCCCTTGAACTGACCTGCCAGCACGTCGGTAAAGATCTGATCGCCCAGCGAAGCACCGTCCCGGGGAGTCAGCCCTGCATCTGCAAGTGCCCTGGTAAGCGCGCCGGTCAACGGCTTTTTGGCGTTGGCGTAGACGGTCAGTCCCAGCGACTTATTAAACAGATCGGCTCGCTCCGAGTGATTGTTGGATACGAACACGAAGCGGATACCCGCCGCCTTCATGGAAGCAAACCAAGCGCCGATGATCTCGTCAGGCTCGGCCACCTCGTAAGGCGCGATGGTGTTGTCAATATCGCAGATCACCAGCTTTACCCCCAGCGAGGTCAGAAACTCGGGGGTAACCGACAGATAATCGCGGAAAATATAATCGGGAACTCCAAATGACATAGCAGTCTCCTTTATTGTATAGCTTTGATTATTCTACCACATTTCGGTTCGTCTTGCAAGAGCTCGCGCACATTTTTTCGAAAATTAACACCTATCGACGCTTGGCGTCAGTCAATTTTCCGTCAATATTTTCCGAAAAACTTTGCAAAACCTATTGACAATCAAGGAATTGTGTGATATAATCAGTTCAAATGAGGGAGTAGCTTGCGCTATCCGGCGTAGCAAGTCAACAGCTCTGTCCGAAAGGACTGGCTTGCTTTCAATTGCGAGACTCATGTATAACTGGAAGGCTATGCATGGAATCGCGTTTTTTCGACACCAAGCATGGTTTCTGCCGTACTTGGTTATTTTTTTGCAATGGCAGATCTATACGTACAGTAATCGTCGGCACTTTGCCGATCCGATAGAATTTTTGGAGGTAAATCAATTGGCATTTTACAGTGATCCTACGAACGAAGTCCTGAATGCACTTGGCACAGACCGTAGCGTCGGTCTGACCTCGGCTGAGGTATCCGCCCGTCAGGCAAAATACGGACCCAACAAGCTCCGTGAAAAGAAAAAGAAAACCACTCTGCAGCGCTTCTTCGATCAGTTCAAGGACGTGATGATCCTGATTTTGATCGCCGCCGCCATCGTTTCCTTCGCCATCGTGGTGATGGAGCAAAACTGGGGCGAGCTCTTCGAGCCCGGTCTGATCCTGCTGATCGTCATCCTCAACGCCTGTATGGGCGTTTACCAGGAGGGCAAGGCAGAGAAGGCTCTGGACGCGCTGAAGAATCTCTCTGCACCGCACGCCCGCGTCATCCGCGACGGCTTCGAGCGGGTGATCGACGCATCCGAGCTGGTTCCCGGTGACATTATTCGTCTGGAAGCAGGCGATTTCGTCCCTGCCGATGCACGCTTGCTCCATAGCGTCAGCCTAAAGGCTGAGGAATCCGCGCTGACCGGTGAATCGGTGCCTTCGGAAAAAGACTACACCGCCGTGATCGCCGAAAACGCACCGCTGGGCGACCGCTCCAACATGGTCTTCTCAGGCTGCTCCATCACCTACGGAACCGCTACCGCCGTCGTCACCGGCATCGGTATGGATACCGAGATGGGTAAGATCGCCAATCTGCTGGACAATGAGGAGGACACTCAGACTCCCCTGCAGCAGAAGCTGGCTCAGCTGGGTAAATACCTGGGTATTGTTGCGCTGGCAGCCTGCGCCATCATTTTCGTGGTAGGTCTGCTCAACGATCTGGATCCCATGCATATGTTTATGACCGCCGTTTCGTTGGCCGTTTCGGCAATCCCCGAGGGACTTCCCGCCATCGTTACCATCGTTCTGTCCATCGGCGTACAGCGAATGGTTAAGAAGAACGCGCTGATCCGCCGTCTGCCCGCAGTTGAAACGCTGGGTTCCGCATCGGTCATCTGCTCTGACAAGACCGGTACGCTCACCCAGAACCGTATGACGCTGACCAAGGCGTATCTGGACGGTGCTACCGAGACCGAGGCGATCACCAACAACAACTCCCGGGAGATCCAAAAGCTCCTGTGCTACGGCACTCTTTGCTGTGACGGCTCGGTTGTCTTCCACGGCACCGAGGAACAGCATATCGGCGATCCCACCGAGACCTCTATCGTCCTGGCCGCTCATAAGAACGGTATGCCCAAGGACGATCTGAACAAGAAATATCCCCGTCTTGCCGAGATCCCCTTCGACTCCGACCGTAAGCTGATGACCACCGTCAACAAGATCGACGGCAAGAATATCGTCATCGTCAAGGGCGCGTTTGATATGATGATGCCCCGCTGCATCAAGGGCGATCTGGATGCCGCTAAGGCAATGACCGAGTCCATGAGCGAGGACGCACTCCGCGTACTGGCGATCGCTTATAAGGAGATCGATACCGTTCCCGAAAATCCCACCTCCCAGGAGCTGGAATGCGGCCTGACCTTCATGGGTCTGGTAGGCATGATTGACCCTCCACGTCCCGAGTGTAAGGTTGCAGTTGCAACCTGCCGCCGTGCAGGCATCAAGCCGGTCATGATCACCGGCGACCACGTAGTTACCGCATCTGCGATCGCAAAGGAACTGGGCATTCTCCAGGAAGGCGACCGCGCTATCACCGGCGCAGAGCTGGACCGTATGACCGACTCCGAGCTGGATGCATCGGTGGAGCAGATCTCGGTCTACGCCCGCGTTTCTCCCGAGAATAAAATCCGCATCGTCAAGGCTTGGCAGAGAAAGGGGCAGGTCGTTTCCATGACCGGCGACGGCGTCAACGACGCC
>CAZFJJ010000020.1:0-15333 GCA_964519075.1 uncultured Lachnospiraceae bacterium | reverse complement strand
CGATCGGGTTGATAACCGGCACGATCTCCAGATTGGAATCTACCGCAAGATAAGCGTTGGCAAGAGTCTGCGCTTCGATGCCCTGGCTGGCGTCGATGACCAGCAGCGCACCCTCGCACGCGTTCAGCGAACGGGAGACCTCGTAGCCGAAGTCCACGTGACCGGGGGTATCGATCAGATTCAGGGTGTACTGCTCACCGTCGGGCGCGGTATAGTCCAGCTTGACGGCGCGGGCTTTGATAGTGATGCCGCGCTCCCGCTCCAGATCCATGTTGTCCAGCAGCTGCTCCTCCATCTCACGCTTGGAGACGGTCTGCGTCTTTTCCAGCAAACGGTCTGCAAGCGTCGATTTACCGTGGTCGATATGAGCGATAATGGAAAAATTTCGAATGTTTTTCTGATTTGTCATCTAAATTGACCTCTCATAAGGGGATGCTTTATTCTTCGCCCGACTCCTCCGAGGACTCGGGCGTGTCTTCGGTGCCCGCCTCCGGCTCGGTGATCAGGGGAGGTTCATCGGTCACCTCGGGTTCGTCCGGTATTACGATCTTGGGGCCAAGGCTGACAACGATGTCAATAGAGGTGATGCCCGCCTGAACCGTGGTTCCGGCCACCAAACTCTGACTGATGATCAGACCCGGTGCCACCGTATCCGAGTAGGTATATGAAACCTTACCCAGTCGAATATCCAATGATTTTAACGTTGCGTCCAGCTGTGCTGCCGTCATGCCGATCAGATTCGGGATCGAAATATAAGAATTCTCTCCACCTTTGCTGACGTATAGAATAATCTCCGTATCACTGCCCATTACCGTGCCGGCAGCAGGATAGGTGGAAATCACCAACCCCTCATCCACGGCGTTGTTGTAGATTTTCTGGACGGTATATTTGATCTTGTTTTTTTGAAGATCCAGTTTTGCCTCGCGATATTCCATGCCGGTATAGTCGGGGAGAGTCACCAGATTTTCACCGCTGCAAACGACCAGCGTCAGCGGGCAGGTAGGCACCTCCTGACTGAGCGAACGGCGTGCGCCCTTCTCCGGCTTCTGTGAGATAACCGTATTGGCAAGATAATCGCTGTTGGCGATCCACTCGACGGTTACCGTATAACCCTGAGACTCTAAGTCCCGCTTCATTTCATCGGAATACGTTTCGTATACGAAATCGCCTACAATCAAAACGTGCGAATTGGACGGATCCGAAATGAAGTAATGCTGCAACAAATACAAAAGCACGACTAAAACCACTGCACCAAAGGCACACAGCATACCGAAGATGATAGGAAGCATAGACGCACGCTGCTTTTTGTAGACCACTTCGATCTCAACGGGCGGCTTTTCCTTTCGCACCTTCTTTTTCTTGGTGTCAGCAGGCTTGATCACCTGCATTTCAATGCTTTGCTCCTCGGCATGAGTGCTGCTGTCGGTCGGAATCACGTCTTCGCCGCTATCCTCGCTGACCGTGACAAAATCAAAAACAGCGTCCGGCGTAGTTTCCAATCTTTCCAGACAAGCCAGCATCTGAGCCGCATTTTCAAATCGGTCGGCAGGACGCTTGCTGATCGCCTTCATCACGATCTGCTCCAGACCTTTGGGGATATCGGGAACGATCTCGGAGGGCGGAACCGCGCGGGAACTGATCTGCATACAAGCCACCGCAACGGCGTTTTCCGCTTCAAAGGGAACGCGATTGCAAATCAGCTCGTACAGAATGATGCCCAGCGAGTACAGGTCGCTGCGTAGGTCTACCTTCAGACCGCTGGCCTGCTCGGGCGAGATATAGTGAACCGATCCGATAGCCTTATCCGCCATCGTGATCGTCTCACTGTTGGGAATCTTTGCAATGCCGAAGTCGGTTACCTTAATGGAGCCGTCCGGAGCGATGATAATATTTTGCGGCTTAATATCCCGATGGATGATTCCGCGGGAGTGTGCGTGTTGCAAGCCGGACAAAATCTGAACGGCGATGTGAATGATCTCCTCAGAAGTGAGAGGACCGCGATCCCGGAGATATTCCTTCAGTGTGATACCCTCTGCATACTCTAAAACGATATATTTCACGTCTGACGTTACAGATACGTCATAAACGGAAACTATATTGGGATGCGAGAGCATAGAGACCGCTTTAGACTCGTGAATAAAGCGACGGACTGCAGCTTCGTCTTTGGATATGTCCTCACGAAGCATTTTAAGCGCAAGCTCGCGGTGGAGCACCAGATCGTCTACCAGAAAGACGCGGGACATTCCTCCGCTTCCAACGAGACTTTTGATCCGATACCGATCATCCAGCGTCCTGCCGATATAATTGGTATTTTCAATGGAATCCATAGTTTTCCTCAATCAGTTATTTCAATCGGGTATTGACCACGAGTGCAGTGATATTATCCGTACCGCCGTGGCTGTTGGCTTTAGCAACCAAACGCTCCGCTTTGTGCGAAAACTCGATTTCTGCATCCCCCAACACATTGGCAATCTCATGTTCGCTGACCATATTGGTGAGACCATCGGAACACAGAAGAATCGCCTCGGTACGTCTGATATCCAATGCAAACAAATCAGGAGTGATTTCCGCAGATGTACCTACGCTGCGCGTAATCAAATTCTTGTGGGGATGAGTTTCCGCTTCGTCAGGTTTGATCATCCCATTATCCACCAGATACTGCACGTAAGAGTGATCCTTCGTAATCTGGCAAAGCTCCCCGTCCTTGTAGTAGTATGCCCGGCTATCACCGACATTTACGAAATAGGCAGTTTTATTTACCACCAGAACCGACACCAAAGTGGTTCCCATTCCTTCCAATGCAGGATCATTTTTGGATAATTTGTAGACCGCCTCGTTAGCCTCGTTGACAGCATCCACCAAAAGACGCTTGCATAGCTTTGCGTTCAGCGGCGTCAGCAAATGAGCTGAGGTCAAATGTGTACGGAGCGCCGCGGTCATTGCAGAATGATAGACGGAGCACGCAGTTGCACTGGCGGTTTCACCTGCACTGGCTCCTCCCATACCGTCACACACGGTAAAGAGGCTGACTGCATCGGTCAACTCCTCCGCCAAATAGCAATCCTCATTCTGATTTCTGATTCTTCCTACGTTGGTATATGCACTATACTGCATAGTATCCCCCAAAATGATGTTTAGTCTGTATTGTAAGCACGTAAATCGGTTAAAGAGTCATTCAGCTTTGCGCCGCAGTATGACGGAGCTGTCCGCAGGCAGCATTAATGTCTTCTCCTAAGGTGCGTCGCACGGTAGCGTTGATCCCCGTGTTATTCAGCGCATCGCAGAAAGCAAAAACCCGTTTCTTGCCGGAAGCAGAATAGCCACGTTCCTTGACCGGATTGACCGGTATCAAATTCACGTGAAACGGACGCTTTTCAAGATATCGCTTCAAAAGCCGCGCAAGTTCAAATGCGCCGTCGGTACTGTCATTCTCGCCTGCAATCAACGTGTATTCAAAGGAAATCCGACGTCCTGTCTGATCAAAATAATCGCGGCAAGCAGTAAGCAAGCGATCAATATTATACGCACGATTCACCGGCATGATCTCTGACCGCTTTTCGTCATCATATGCATGCAGTGAAATGGACAAGGTGATGGGAAGATCCTCGTCTGCCAGTCGATAGATGGCGGGCACTAATCCGCACGTGGACAAGGAAATGTGTCGGCAGCCAATGTTCAAGCCCTCCGGTGCAGATATCAGGCGCAGAAATCGGATCACGTTATCGTAATTGTCCAGCGGCTCGCCGATGCCCATCAGAACGACGTTGGAGACGCGCTTGCCCGCGTCCTTCTGTGCGACGATGATCTGACCCAAAATTTCGGACGGAAGCAGATCGCGCACCTTGCCGCCCAAAGTGGAAGCGCAAAAACGGCATCCCATCCGACAGCCGGCTTGCGAAGACACGCATATGGACAGTCCGTGTTCGTATTCCATTAATACGCTTTCGATCAGCTGTCCGTCAGAAAGACGGAATAAATATTTGACGGTTGAATCCAGCTTCGATGCATATCGAGCTTCAATAACGGGATAATTCAATACCGCTTGCATAGAAAGCTTTTCACGAAGTGAAGCCGATAGATTGGTCATTTGTGAGAAGTCGGCACCTTTGCAGATCCATTGCATAATCTGCCCTGCACGGAAGGCCGGCTCGCCTAACTGCGTTATGTACTGCTTTAATTCAGCTGCGGTCATTGACAGCAAATCCGCGTGATGATCCATACGAGCTCATTCCTCCGATCAGATAAACGGTAATTGATTCTTTATTATAACACGAGTAATATAAAAAAGCAATAAATCAAAAGTAAAATTTTTATTTTGAATGGATTTTTCTCATGCGCTTTATAAATATTAACAATTTGTTCATTGTATATTCACAAGAAAGCGTCCATCCTCTGTTATACTATAATTACCATATTTCAAGGAGGTAACTAACATGGATGAGAAAAACAATGGCGTTCTTTCTACCGTTCTGAAGGTTATGGCCGTTATTGTTGCCGTTGCTGCAGCTGTTGCCGTTGCCCTTGTATTTGTGAAGAAAATTCGCAAGAAGAAGGCACTGAAGGCATCTGAGGAAGACGTGATCGACGATTGCTGCTGCGATTGCGCTGACGACGACTGTGCATACTGCGACGAGGTTGAATGCCTCGTAGAGGACGCTGAATAATCAAATTTGAAGAGCTTTCCCTTGGTCTGCTCTGAGAAGAAAGCAACTGATCGGTTGCTTTTTTCTTTGCATTTATACGCCGGAGGTAATTGGCTATGATCTATCCCTTAACTGCCGGAAATCTGACTGCAGCCGTAGATACGCTTGGCGCAGAACTGATCTCCTTACAAAAGAACGGAAAAGAGTACATCTGGAACGGAAATCCTGCATATTGGAACGGTCACAATCCCACTCTTTTCCCCGTCATCGGTTTTTTGAAAGACGGAAAAACCCACTTCAACGGAATCGAATACGAGATTCCCAAACACGGATACGCACGCAAGAGTGAATTTAATATTCTCTGCCGAGACGAACGTTCGATCACTATGGAGATGTCCGACAACGAAGAAACGCGGAAGGGCTACCCTTTCCGTTTTGCGTTGCAAATCACCCACTGCTTGACCGAAGACGGTTTCCAAACCGCCTATTCCGTTATCAATCGCTCCGACCGTGCGATGCCTTTTATGCTCGGTGCCCATACGGGTATCCTCCTTCCTTTCTCGGAAGGAATGCGTTTCGAAGATCATACCCTGATATTTGAGCGTCCCGAATGCAACGTTACCCGTTACATCGCAGTTGGCGGTCAGATCATCGAGGATTCGGTCGGACAACGAAATTATCTGGATGGAGCAGACCGTCTATCTCTTGCCTACAGCCTGTTCGACGATGACGCGCTGATGCTTACAGGGCTCAGCTCTCGCAAAGTCGCGCTACTGGATCAAACGGGTCGAGGCATAGAAATGGAGTTTAACGGATTTAACGCACTGGGCATCTGGACGCCTCCCGGAAAGAACGCCCCCTTCCTCTGTCTGGAGCCGTGGAACGGCATCAATGCGTTCAGAAACGAGGATACGGAATTTTCTAAAAAGCCCTTGATTTGTTCGGCAGAGCCGGGTAAATCCTATGCTGTCAGTTATCGGGTCAGAATTTTGGATGAAAAAGCAAAAGAAATGCCGTGAATCAGTTTCTGCTCAAAGCATTTCTTTTTTGGCTCTTCTCTTTTCCAGGATATACGCGATTCCTACTGCAATCACGATACCGATCAACGCGCCGCCACCGTCGATCAGAACGTCGGTAAGCTCACCCGATCGCCCCGGAACAAACAATTGATGAAACTCGTCCGTAACGGCAAACAGGACGGCGCCGCCCCACGCACCGATCGCCCGCAGCAAACGACGTTCGGTCACGTTCCACTTGCTCAGCACGGCGTACAGTATGATTGACAGAACGGCGTATTCCGACATATGCGCGCCCTTGCGAACTACCGTAGACAAAGTATCCGATATGTCGGTCTGCCGTTCTGCGGAAAGGCTGTCGTAATCGGGCATGAACACGCGAATCAGGTAATCCACGATTCCGTCGCTTTGCTTCATTGATTCAGATGCAGGTTTGGCGGAAAACGCGAAAATCGTAATAAGCCACACTGCAGTAAGGATCAATAGCAAGATCCGCATCGTATTCTTTCCCATTTTAACCACTCCTACAATCTACTGAAAACAGTATACCACAGTATTTCTGTTTTGTAAAGACAATTCGCACAGATGCGGATTAAAAAATGCGCCAAGAGGCAATAATCTCAAAAAACAAGTAAAGGATGATTCATATGAAACTCATGTCAGATTGTAAGATCGTTGGAGTCAGTGCCCGACAGATCTTCGATTCCCGCTCGATGCCGACTGTAGAAGCAGCCGTTCTTCTGGAAAGCGGAGAAACCGCGTACGCTTCCGTCCCCTCGGGCGCATCTACCGGCGAGCACGAGGCGGTGGAGCTGCGAGACGGAGGCTTTGCCTACGACGGAAAAGGAGTGTCTAAGGCGGTGGAAGCCGTCAACGGTCAGATCCGCAAAGCCATCGTCGGCAAGCGTGCGGACTGTCAGGATTGCATCGACCGCCTGCTCTGCAAGCTGGACGGCACGCCCAACAAATCCGTGCTGGGCGCAAACGCGATCCTTGCCGTATCCCTTGCAACCGCAAAGGCTGCCGCAAAACACTACGGACTTCCGCTCTACCGCTATCTGGGCGGCAGTAACGCCCGCGTTCTTCCCGTTCCCATGATGAACATTCTGAACGGAGGCGCACACGCATCCAATAATCTGGACGTGCAAGAGTTTATGATCATGCCCGTAGGTGCGAAGAGCTTTACCGAAGCAATGCAGATGGGCACCGAGATCTACGCCGCCCTCAAAAAACTGCTGAAGGCCGACGGACTCAGCGTTTCGGTTGGCGACGAGGGCGGATTTGCGCCCGATCTTGCAGGCGATGAAGCCGCACTGGACTATATCCTCCGTGCCGTGGAAAGCGCAGGCTATCTCCCGGGCGACGATATTAAGATTGCTCTGGATATTGCTTCCAGCGAATGGTTCGAAAACGGAAAATATCATCTTCCCAAAAGCGGTTTGTCGATGACGGCCGACGAGCTTTCGGCCTATTACGCCAAACTGTTGCAGAAGTATCCCATTGCGTCTATTGAAGATCCCTTCGCAGAGGACGATTGGACTGCCTTTGCGCGCTTCACTGCCGCCCATCCCGATTTGCAGATCGTGGGCGACGATCTGTTCGTCACCAACTCTGCCCGTCTGAAAGAGGGAATCGAACGCAGTGCCGCAAATGCGATTCTGATCAAGCCCAATCAGATCGGTACGCTGACCGAGACGATGGAAGCAATGGAGCTTGCCGCCACCCACGGATACCGCGCCATCGTCTCCCATCGAAGCGGAGAGACCGAGGACACCACTATCGCCGATCTTGCCGTCGCCACCAACGCAGGGCAGATCAAGACCGGTGCGCCTGCCCGAAGCGAGCGGGTCTGTAAATACAACCGTCTGCTACGGATCGAGCATTGTCTCGGCTCATCCGCATTGTACGGAGTCATCAAATAACCCAACGGGGATGTCGAAGGACATCCCTGATTTTTGCGCAACTTTGTGCATTTCCCCTGTTTACAAATGGCGAAAAATCTGCTATACTGCATCATGAAGGACGCAATGACAAGGCGTCCCATTCCGAAGAAACAAGGGGATGAATCTGATGGTCAAAGATATGACCTACGGTAACTCTGCCAAGCAAATACTCTTCTTTGCGCTGCCGCTGATGGTAGGTAATCTCTTCCAGCAATTCTACAATATGGCAGATAGCATGATCGTCGGCAGAACGCTGGGCACCGATGCGCTGGGCGCCGTTTGCTCAACCGGATCGCTGAATTTTCTGGTTCTTGGCTTCGTCACGGGACTTGCAAGCGGCTTCTGTATTCCCGTAGCACAGTTTTTCGGTGCAAAGGACTATCGAAATCTCCGCCGCTCTGTCACCAATATGATCTACCTTTCCGTGGGGATCACCGCTCTGCTGACCCTGCTGACCGCACTCTTTACCGACGATATTCTCCGCCTGCTGGGCACACCTGAGGACATCTTCGACGATGCTTACGATTACATCATCGTCATCTTCCTGGGCATGGCTGCAACCATGTTCTACAACATATTGGCAGGACTTCTTCGCGCTCTCGGTGACAGCCGTTCGCCGCTGATCTTTCTGATCATCGCCTCGGTGATCAATATCGGCCTGGATTTTTTCCTAATCCTCGTTTGCAACATGGGCGTTGCAGGCGCCGGTATCGCTACAGTGATCGCACAGGCTGTTTCCGGTCTTCTTTGTCTGATCTATATCATCAAAAAATCTACAGTTCTCCGTCTGCATAAATCAGACTGGCGTCCTTCCCTCTCGATGATGAAAAAGCTGCTGTATCTGGGACTGCCTATGGCATTACAGTTTTCGATTACCGCCGTTGGCGGTCTGATCCTGCAGCAATCGGTTAATTCTCTTGGCAAAGCCGCTGTCAGCGCCGTGGGTGCAGGAAACAAAACCTCGATGATGCTGACCCAACCGATGGAGGCAATGGGCGTAGCTCTTGCCACCTTCTGCGGTCAGAATCTCGGCGCAGGCAAGATCGACCGCGCCCGCCGCGGCGTCCATCAAGGTCTTGGGATGATCATGGTCTACGTTGCCGTTGCAACCATCGCTTCCCTGTGCTTCGGTCAATATCTGGCGCTCATGTTCGTCACCGCCGACGAGCTCGCCGTGATCGGAGATATACACAAACTGCTTTCTATCGTCGGCGCGTTTTACTGGTCACTCGGCATCCTGTTCGTCTACCGCAACGCAGTACAAGGGCTCGGCTACGGCGTTCCTGCCATGGCTGCGGGACTGTTCGAATTGATCGCCCGTGCCGTCATCGGTCTGTTTGCGGTTCCCGTATTCGGCTTTGAAGCTGCTTGCATTGCAGGCCCGCTGGCTTGGATCGCCGCAGATCTGCTGTTGATCCCCGTTTTCTATATCGTTATTCACCAATTAAAGAAACGTTATCCGCCCCCTATTGAATCAGATGAAACGTCTGTCACACCCACAGCCTGATCCGCTATACTGAACAGTGTATCGTTTTACGGAGGTATTGCTATGTCTTATACAAGTCCCGTTTGCACCGATCCCGCCGAGCTATACGAACTGCTTGCCGCAATGGCAGGCGGTCTTCTGGACGGCGAGACCGACGGCGTGTCCGCAACTGCCAATCTGTCTGCTCTCATCTACGATCTGCTTCCCGATCTGAACTGGGCGGGCTTTTACCGCGTCAAGGGGGATCTGCTGATCCTGGGTCCCTTCCAGGGAAAGCCTGCCTGCAACCGCATCGCCAAGGGAAAGGGCGTATGCGGTACGGCGTGGGCAACCGATCGTCCGCAGGTAGTACCGGACGTCCATCAATTTCCCGGTCACATTGCCTGCGACGGTGCGTCCAACAGCGAGCTTGTGATCCCGATTCACGAGCCTTCAGGCAGATTCTGTGCTCTGCTGGATTTGGACAGTCCGCTTCACGGGCGTTTTAGTGAGGCCGACCTGCAAGGGCTGCTCCCCGTCATCGAACTTTTGGAAAAGTGGATGGAGGCCATGGATGTCCATTCGCTCTGACTTTAAGCACACACTCCTTGCCAGCTATACCGGTTATATCGTACAAGCGGTGGTCAACAACTTCGTGCCTCTGCTGTTCGTGACCTTTCAGACCGATTATCATATATCGCTGAGCCAGCTGTCCCTGCTGGTATTCATCAATTTCGGCGTACAATTCATCGTGGATATTCTCTCTGCCCGCTTCGTCGATCGAATCGGCTACCGCATCTCAGTCGTTACTGCGCACGTCTTATCCGCAACCGGCTTGCTGCTGCTTGCCTTTCTCCCCAACGTTTGTGCAGATCCATACGTCGGCGTTCTCATATCCGTTATCGTTTACGCCATGGGCGGCGGACTTTTGGAGGTGCTGATCAGCCCTATCGTGGAAGCTGCACCAACCGAAAACAAATCCGCCCATATGAGCCTGCTCCACTCCTTCTACTGTTGGGGGCACGTGGGCGTCGTGCTGATTTCCACCCTCTTCTTCTTTCTCGCGGGAGTAGAGCATTGGAGCGTCCTCGCCGTTTTTTGGGCGATCCTTCCCATCGTCAACGGCATCTACTTCTGCTTCGTTCCCATCCGCACGCTGCAAGAAAGCACCCATCAAGCAATGCCGCTTCGCAAAATCATCCGAACGTCGGATTTCTGGGTGCTGATCCTGCTGATGCTGTGTGCAGGTGCGTCCGAACAGGCGATGAGCCAATGGGCGTCAGCTTTTGCGGAGGCAGGGCTGTCGGTATCCAAAACCGTTGGCGATCTTGCGGGCCCCTGTCTGTTCGCCGCAATGATGGGACTCTCCCGTTTGAGCTACTCCCTGTTCAGCAGTAAGATCAATCTGCGGGCGTTTATGATGTGCAGCTGTGGACTGTCGGTTGGCGGTTATCTCCTGGCCTCACTTTGTCAGCTCCCCTTACTCGCACTACTCGGCTGTGCGCTGTGCGGATTTGCCTGCGGTATCCTTTGGCCCGGCACCTACAGCATCGCCTCGGAGCATTGTCCCGGCGGAGGAACGGCACTCTTTGCGCTGCTTGCATTGGCAGGAGATCTGGGCTGCTCCTCCGGTCCGGCGCTGGTGGGCTTGGTGACCGATTCTACCAACGGAAAACTGCAAAGCGGTCTGTTGATTGCCCTGCTCTTCCCATTGGTCATGTGGATCGCCCTGCTTGGGTACAAACGGCGCAAGCCGGTAAAGCAGTAGGAGACTTAAAGTTTTTTTCAAAAAACGGTTGACAAAGACGAAGCACTATGATATAATATCAAAGCATGGGAACAGTTCCCTGTTTCCGTGCTCTAAATCGGGGTATGGCTCAGTTTGGTAGAGTGCATGGTTCGGGTCCATGAGGCCGCGCGTTCGAATCGCGCTACTCCGACCAGCGGCTTGACCGCTACCAAAAGAGTATTCGCAGAGCGGATACTCTTTTGGTTTACAATCGACATTTTCATTCGCTTTGAGATCCCTCAAGGCGTGTTTTTTTGGATAGATAATTGAAAGGAGGAAACTATGGCGGAACGCAAACCTTCATTACAGTATCTGCTTGGCAAAACCGTAACCGTTGTGATCGATCGACCCAAAGGAAGCACGCATCCCCATCACCCGCGATTGGTCTATCCGATCCATTACGGATACGTTCCTGATTTGACAGGCGGTGACGGTGAACCTCAGGATGCCTATCTGATGGGAGTAGATCACCCTGTATCGAAATACAGCGGAAAGGTGATCGGCATCGTCCGCAGACTTAACGATCGCGAGGACAAATTGGTCGTAGCTCCCGACGGAATGCGCTTTCATCAGGCGGAGATCGAAGCAACGGTTCACTTTCAGGAGCGCTATTTCCGAACCAGGATCATTCCACTCTATCACCGTTCCTGCGGTGCCATCATCTATCGCAAGGACAGGGATCGAATCCGCTATCTGTTGGTCTTTCAACGGGGATCACACACCTGGAGCTTTCCCAAGGGACATATGGAACGAAGCGAATCGGAAGAAGCTACTGCTCTTCGCGAGGTGCGTGAGGAAGTGGGCATGAGCGTACAGCTCCGAAGCGATTTCCGTGGCGAAGCAACCTATTCCGTCGGGGTCGGAGAAAAAACGGTAGTGTTGTTTTTGGCCAAGGCCACGAATCCCCCCGTCTTGTCCGCTCAGGAAGTGATTGCATCCAAATGGTGCACTCTCCGAGAAGCAGAAGCGCTTCTGCACGGTTCCTACCTACAAGCATTGCGGGATGCGGAAGCGTGTCTCGTGTAAATTAATCAGCCCATTGCTATTCAAGCAAATCAATCGTCTGAGGCCTTCAGCACCCGGATGACAGTATAAGCAATATGACCGTTCTTAGGGTAGCCGTTCGGCCTCGGTAAGGAAGGTCAAGTATGAAAGAAAAACAAAGCTCTGTTCCCCCTGCCCAAGCAAATTACACCTCGGCGCTTGAACAAGAAAGTCAAGCGATCCTCGTTCATTTAGACGGCGCACACGAAGCGCTTTCCGATTATTATAATGATCTTGCAAAAGGATCAGATCCTATCGCCAACGACGAGATCATTGATCGTGAGCTTGCTTCCCTTCGACGAACCTCTGCGAATCTTACCCGCGCCAATATGCAGATTCTGTCGATTTCGGACGAATTATCCGCTCGATATCGGGATGCTAAAGCAAGCAGAAAAAAGTACCGTTTGATCCCTGCCGCACCCGCCAATTCGTCTATTGATCTGGAAGAACAAGCTGCCAAGCATTTTGCAAAAGGTCTAAACTTTTATAAGCTTTTTCTGGTCTGCTTTATCGGCAGCTTCGCCGGCGTTGTTGTTGAGCTTTTGTGGTGCATTGCAAAAAATGGGTACATCGAAAGCCGCTCCGGATTGGTTTACGGTCCGTTCAATCTTCTGTACGGTGCAGGCGCAGTATTACTTACCCTTGCATTGTACCGCTTCAGAAACAGGGGCAGCTGGCTCTCGTTCATCGGAGCCTTTTTGGTTGGCAGTCTATTGGAATACGTCTGTTCTTGGGCACAGGAAACTCTATTCGGCTCGCGCTCTTGGGATTATTCCAATAACTTTCTGAACATTAACGGTCGGATTTGCCTAACGTATTCGATATTCTGGGGAATTCTGGGAATTCTGTGGATAAAAAAAATCTATCCTCGTATGGCAAAGCTAATCCTGAAGATCCCGGATCGAATCGGGAAAATCGTCACTTGGATATTGGTGGCGTTTATGATCTTCAATTCTGCAGTCACCTTGATAGCCGTTACCCGATGGTCTCAGCGGGTTGACGGTATTCAGGCTGATTCTGCTTTTGAAGAATTCATCGACGACCGCTTCCCGGACAGTCGTATGGAACGCATTTTTGCTAATATGGATTTCGGCGAATCAAACTAATTCAATTACATACTGATCCCCCGAGATGAACGGCAATCTGCCGTTTATCTCGGGGGATCAGTTTCAGGATGAAGTATGACCGTAGCCGAGTATTTCCGCACCGGGAAAATAGATGGACAGAATATCATGATAGCTAAAGCCTTGTTCTGCCAACGCTTTGGCTCCCATCACGCTGAATCCTACGCCGCAACCGCTTCCGCTACCGGTAAATACGAACGACCCGTACGTGCCCGTTAAGGTGATCGTTTCAACAGCTTCGCTGTACTCAAGACCCTTGCCGGACCACTCTCGTTTGACGCGAGATATGCTGTCGCCCGATACGCCCACGATAAAGCAAGCAGATGGCAATCTCCCTGCAAACAGTAGCCGAATGGATTCACTACCCTCTACCGTAACCGATTCACCGAACAGATCGGTAAACGTAATCGAATTAACATAATCTGTAGAGGTAGCGTATGAATTAACGGTTACAGTTGCAATATTGCCGGAAAGCTCGTCATAGCCGGCACCTCTTAAAATCTGATACAACTCGTATGGCGTAAACTCAACCGTCCATGCTGAAGTGCTTTCCCAAGGAGTATACACGGACTGTAAATACGGCACTTCTTTCCCAAAGGCGTCTGCCGACGAAACGGTTCCGCTACCGTTTTCTACGGAATACGGCGTATAGATCGGCTGCTCCTCATGCGTCAAGATCTGACCGGCGGTATCCTTCACGGCATTCAGCACCCGCTGGGATGCCGAAACACCACCTATATATTGGTGGCAATGCTCATCCGCACAAACATCGTAACCATCATTGGCATGACATCCCATCTTACGAACCAGTTCGGTTCGAAGAATCACTGCCATAGACTTCAAAAGCTCTTCATTCCATTCGGAAGAAACCTCGGAGGGGATCAGAGCAGCAATATAGTCTTCCAAGGACAATCTATTGATAATTGAAAGTCCCGGCGCATCGGTTTCGTTTGATCTCATTACCGAAATACTGCCGTAAAACACCCTGCCGTTTTCATCCTGCATATACTCGCCTCCGCCGGATGAAATAGCGTAGGAACCACCCGTACCGGACAGTTCGCACAGCACTGAATAGTCTTCCGATAATACCGTAACGGCGCGCGCATCCGGCTCCGCAATCACGGCATTCATCGTAAGCGTACGGCTTAATTGCCCCAAAACCGTTTCGGCTTCTTCCTTGGTATAAAAATTACCTACTCGGATATAGCACTTCTCTGCGGTTGCGTAATACGGAAAAACCGGAACGCCCAACGCTTTGAAGGTACTGTCGTCGGTCAGAAGCGAGATATATTCGTGCACATTGGCAGGTGAATAGCCGTCGGTTGATCCTGCAGAGCTACCGGGTCGAATAAACACCGGATTATCGTGATCGGTATCAATCCCAAATGTGGAAAAAGTAAAATAAGAGATCTCAATATGATACCCGCCTACCGTAGCAATCCCTTGACTTACGGTTGAAAGCGTACTGCCGGTACGGTACAGATTACCGTCAACGGAGACGATAATTTTAGAGGAAGCCAGCCCTATCGACCAATCAGAGTCCGCATTCGTAATCCGTATGCCGTCGTCTGACGTGAGCGCGTACGACTGTACTGCGTTATCATTGCAGTACAGTCCTACGCTGATCTGCTGATCGGGCACGGTAAGTACCGCGTCGTTGTTTTCCAAAGCGGCAGACTGGAGCGACGAGATCAGCATGACCAACACACCGAAGATCATCAGAAATCCCATGATTCCGCAGACGATCTTGACCCAAAGCTTGGCGGTGTTATTGGTCTCTTGCTTTTTAGCCATTGGACATCCTCCTTACTGAATAATTCGTTTGATTCATTATAAACGATTTTTTCGTTTTTTGCAATAGGTTTACAAAGAATGACAAAAATTTACACCTTCTGCATCACAGCAGAGAGATCTGATCCTCGATGGGATCGAAGCGCTCAAAGGGCACGCCGGTAGCGGGGATCTTGATCTTGCGCAGCCCCTTGGTGCCTGAGGTGTCTCTGCCGGCAGCAGGCATCGCTTCGGTGACGGTCTGACCGGACTTGAGGCTCATTAGCGTTACGCCCTGAGAGCTTCTGGTGGTCTTGACGGGGATCAGCGAGCTGGAGATCTGGATGGCCTTGTGCGCATCCGAAACCAGGATCAGATCGATGGGCTCCTTTTCGTAGAAGATGGCTACGATGGGCGACGCATCCGAGTAAGCCCCCGACAGCTTCTTCCGATTGGACTTGGTATCGTAAGCGGAAGCAGGCACCTTCACTCCCTTGCCGTTGGCAAAGATGAAGATGAAGTGTTCGTTTGGCTTATAC
>CAZFJJ010000019.1:0-15515 GCA_964519075.1 uncultured Lachnospiraceae bacterium | reverse complement strand
TACGCGCCTTTTCGTCCACGATGTAATCGGCGTCGGGATCCACCTCAACGGCGTCGGTCTGCTGCTTTTCGTCGATCTCCTTGATGCGGAAGCAGCGCATTCTGGCCACCAGCCTGTCGGTCTTGTCGTACATATCGGTGGCAGTATCGCCCTCGCCCGAGATGATCAGAGGCGTACGCGCCTCGTCGATGAGGATGGAGTCCACCTCGTCCACGATGGCGAAGACGTGACCGCGCTGCGTAATGGCCTTTTTATAGAGGACCATGTTATCTCGCAGATAGTCGAAGCCGAACTCGTTGTTGGTACCGTAGGTGATGTCGGCGGAGTAAGCGGCGATCTTTTCTTCTTTGGTCTGCTCGTGAATGATCAGTCCGGTGGAAAGACCCAGGAAGTCGTAGACTCTGCCCATTTCCTCTGCGCCGCAGCGAGCCAGGTATTCGTTAACGGTTACGACGTGAACGCCGCGACCGGTCAGCGCGTTCAGGTAAGCGGGCATGGTAGCCACCAGCGTTTTACCTTCACCGGTCTTCATTTCGGCGATTCTGCCCTGATGCAGGATGATACCGCCCATGATCTGCACGCGGAAGGGACGTTTGCCCAGCACGCGGTCGGCTGCCTCACGAACTGCCGCAAAGGCATCGGGCAGGATCTGATCCAGCGTTTCGCCCTCTGCCAGTCTTGCCTTCAGCGCGGGGGTCACTGCAGACAGCTCGGCGTCGGTCATATCGGCGTATTTATCTGCCAGCGCCTCTACGGCGTTGACCAGCGGTGTGATCTTTTTGATCTCCTTGGTACTGCTGGTACCAAACAGTTTGTTGAGTAGACTCATTGGAACATACCTCTTGATTTATTTTCGTCAGATGAGCATATTGACTCATTTTTATTCATACGGATCTATTATACTACAGATTTATAAAAAAAGAAATAGGAAATTGTAAAAAATATTGCAATTTCGAAAAAAATATGCTAAGATGAAAAGGTATTTTTCAAGCAACGGTGAGGTAGCTGCCGATAACGGCTGACTTCCCGACAGGAGGATGTATGAACGATTTGAATATCGCCCTCATTGAGCCGGAGATTCCTCAGAATACCGGCAATATCTCCCGCACCTGTGCCGCCATCGGCGCGGCGCTCCATCTGGTGAAGCCCATGGGCTTTGCCATCGACGACCGCAAGCTAAAACGCGCGGGTCTCGACTACTGGGACAAGCTGGAGATTTACTACTACGAAAATCTGGAGGAATTTCTCCAAAAGAACGCGGGAGAGGCGATGTATTTCTTCTCCACCAAAGCGCCTCGCCGCCATACCGACGTGACCTATCCGAAAAAGGTCTTTCTCGTTTTCGGTAAGGAGACCGCAGGACTGCCCGAGTGGCTTCTGCAGCAGAACCCCGATTCTTCGGTGCGCATTCCCATGCGGGAAAATCTTCGCTCGCTGAACCTGTCCAACAGCGCCGCCATCGGCATCTACGAGGTGCTCCGTCAACGGGATTTCGAAGGGCTTGAATCGGGCGGACGTCCCCGCACCTTCGATTGGGAGTGAGCGATGACACTCTGGCAATCTGACGGTAATCGATCGCTTCCCATGCTGCCGCTGGGCAACGGCAATCTGCTGATCTGGGAGGAGGGTGCCTCGCTGTACAGCCTGCGGGCAGGCTACTCTGCACCCCATCTGCTGACCATGACTCCCGATTTCGGCGGGATTTATCACGAGATCCAATCCACCCGCCTGCCCGACGGACGGGGTATGCGCCACCGTCTGTACTACAGCCCGGATGTGATCGATCTACCGAACCGCTTTCTGTGCGATCTGCAGATCACCGATCAGCTTCTGCAGGACGAGCCCGTTCTGATCCGCCGCTTCGACGGGCTCACGCGCCTTACCTTCCGCCTGTCGATCCCCTCTTACGTGCGCGCGGTGTATCATCCGTCCTATCGCTTTGGCAGCTATCGGGCGGATACCCTGTTTCTGACCGTTCCCGCAGGCACCGCCTTTGACAGCGGCTTTGCCACGCTGCGGGAGCAGACCGTTGCGCTTCTATTGGTGGGTTCGCTCCGATACGACCCGCTGGACGGTTCTGTCTATTACGGCGGCGATCTGGGCGAGCTGTATCTCCTTGCTATCGACGATCCTGTTGCACTGGTTCGGACGGCGGATCGGCTGCTGAAAGCGCTCAGCCATTACGGCGAGACCCCCTCGCTTCATCCCTATTACGGAAGCTCCTTCGCGCCCGTCCCGGACGAGCCTCGTTCTACAGAAGTTTCGGCGATTTCACACCCGCTCTGCCATCTGCTTGCCATGCAAGCCCGGTCGGGAGCGGTGGCGACCTCCCATCGGGAGCCTTATGCGGCGGCCGCCGATCTGCCTGCGCTCTGCGCGCTCTTTTTGCGGGAAAAGCAGGAGGATGCCGCGCGGCGGATGCTCCTCTGTTGGACTGCCGAGGCAGAGAAGCTCGGCTTCGTACCGTCGGTGCTCTCCTGCAACGACTCTGCGGTGGGTCAGCCGCAGCAGCCCGACGCGGCGTCTGCCGCCGCTTATCTGCTGGCGGCGGTGCAGTATTGCAGAACCGTCCCGTTGGTGGAAAAAGACGCCGATCTGCTTTATCGAGGGATGCGGCGCGCTTTTTCCTCCCTTCTGCAAAGCTTCAGGGAGGGCATGATCTCCTTCGGTCTGCGGACGCAGGCCTTCGACGCAGGACTGCTGGGCAGGGAGCTGCTCTTCCAGGGGAGTGCCGAGGATACCGCACTTGCCATCCGCGCCGCAGAGGATTTTGCGGCGTACTGTCGGGAGAGAGGCAAGCGGATCGCCAAGGAGGACAAGGGCTACCTTACCATCTTGAACGAGGCAGAGCGATCCTATGACGACAATTTTACCGCCAAGGGCAGGATCTGCCGAAATGCACCCAGCCTGGAGGCCTATACCCGCCGTCCCCGTTTTATCCGAAGCGTGTGTACCCTCTGTCAACGGGACGGCGCCTATCCCGCCGTTGACACGCTGGAGCTGGACAAATACGGACGTTACCTCTGCCGCCGCTGCTTTGCCGGCCGCCGGGGACAGCCCGAGGTGACCGATCCCGCCAAGCGTTACCGCTCCCCCCGCGCCACGGCGATGGCTGCGCTGCTGGTAGGCTCTCCCGCCGCGCTGGCGGAGCTGGTTTGGATCGCGTTGCCCTATTACCGCCGTAACAGAGATCCGAATGCAGCGCTGCCGATGAGAGAAGCTGATACCGATCCCTTGGTGTTGCTGGCGCTTCAGACGCACCGGGATAAGCTTTGTCAACTGCTAAGCGGAAACGGAACGGCGTTTGCCGCTTGGTTAAAGGAATCGGATCTGTCGCCCTGCACCGCACCGATGGAGGCGATCGATCTTCTGATCGAGTCAGTACGGGCGATTCTTCCCGGGGAGACCGATATGGGAATGCTGTCCGCTCTGCTATACGATACCGCTCCCTTGGGCGCTCGCTGTGCGGCGGGAGCGACAGCCGTCTGTGCTCTTGCACTTACGTAAAAAACGGGGCTGAGTCAATCGCTTTCTGTAAAGCTTTTGACTCAGCCCCATCGTTTATTGCATTCTGATATGATCCAAAAGGGTTTGCATCTCCTCGCAGGTGACGAGATAAATGATCTCCCGGTCGTCAATGGTGAGATAGATCAGTTCCTCGGTCTCGCCCTCACTCAACCGAAGCGTCAGCGTTTTGCCGTCGGACAGGGTGAGCGTAGCTGTTGCGGCCGCGTCCAGACCGTATACCGCGTATTGCTCGCTTCCCCAGTCTATCATTCGGTCGACGGTAAGGGTCGCAAGGGCGGTCTTCAGATCGTCGGTCTCGTCTGCGACCGTGCCCTCTGCAGAGATCCATTGCAGCGCAGAGACGGTGGAAAGGGAGGGAAGCTTTTCGGTCAGCACAAGCTCCTCCACCGTCAGATCAAAGGCGGTCAGATAAGCGTAGTCTAACAGGTAGACCGAAGCGGTATTTGCAATCATGCAGTAGTAGCCCTCGTAATAATCGTTTCGATCACCGAACAGGTAGGTTTTTTCCTCGCCCTCAACGGTCAGCGTGACGGTCAGGATCGGTTCATCCAGACCGTATTCCGACGGATCGTTACAGTCTTCCGTAATGGTACGAAGTGCCAGAATCTGTTCGTAGAGGGTCAGAAGCGGTGTCACGACGTCCCCGTTGACCGGTAGCCCGGGGCGGTCGGTGACCTGCCATCCGTCATCGGTACGGCTGATGGAGATCGGATCTCGATCTCCATAGACGAAGCTGAGCCGTTCTACGTGATCCGAGTGATTCAGATCAAACAATACCAGAACCGACGGCGCATCTGCACCCTCCTCGTCCTCCGCTTCATCGGAGGTGGAGACCGATAGCAGAACCAACAGCGGGATCAGCAACAGGAGAATGACGACGGTCGCGGTGAGAATCGTTTTCTTCAGCGGCATCAGCGATACTTCCTTTTCATATGAATAAAGAGTCCCGTTCCCAGAACCGACAGAGGAATCACGACGATCAGTACGACGCCCCAAAATCCGACCTGGAAATCCGAAAGCACCAGTACGTCCTCGTCCAATACTTTGGATTCGATGACCAGCGAGTAGTTCTTTTCACACAGATTTTCCAGGATCGCCAAAAAGTAGGTGTAGTTACCGCCTCCGGATGCGCTGTTGAAATCGCTGTCCAGAATTTGCGGCGTGCCGAACCAGCACAGATGCCCGGCGTTCTCATCGGCCAGCGTGACCAGCGCGCCCACGTCGTATTTGCCTTCGGTGTCTTCAACGGAATCGGTTTCGTCTACAGCATCCTCGGAATCCGCCGCGTCCGCATCGTCCGAGGCAGACAGCGTCTCCTCGCCGTCCGAGGCGGTGACGTCCTCCAGACGGGCTTTTTCGGTGGTGGAGAACAGGGAGGTGTAGGTCATCGTATATTCGCTCTCTCCCATGGAGATCGAATGGCTGTAGGGGGCAAGCAAATTGTAGGAGGCTACGGAGAAATGATTTCTGGCACCGTCGGTGAGAGGATAGAGAAAATATCCGCTGCCTTGGTAATGATTGGCGTCGTTTTCCAGCACCAGACGGTCGGAGGCCTCCATGCCGAAGCGGCTCATGAGTCCCAGCAGATTGGGCAGCTCCAGCGAGGCGTAGGAGGTGAAGAGCATCAGATTGCCGCCCGAAAGCAGGTAGTCCTCGTAGCGCTCGGCTTCCTCGGCAGTCAGATCCTGCGTGGGGGCGTAGATCAGAATACAGCCGGCATCCTCGGGGATAGGATCGGACAGGGAGGAATAATTTCCGTAGTCGATATTATCCAGGGAGAGGTAATTGTAAAGCGATTCCGGAAACGCGCTCTCGCCGTGCCCTGTGGTCAGATAGACCTTGGGCAGAACGTCGCTGGTCACGTAGTCCAGGGCAGAGGTGATGGCGTCCTCCCCGATAAACAGGGTTTGATAGGTATAATCACCGGTGGTAAACACGTCCGCGTAGGTTTCGTAGAAGGTTACGAAGTCGGTATAGGTCATTTGACTTTGCAGAACGTAGGAAGAACCGTCCTCAGAGATAACGTAAATGTTATACAGAAGAAGATCGTTAAAATCCAGTGCCTTGGAGCGCTTTGCGCCGCTGACGATAATGCTGTTGTCGGACAGCTCTTTGTCGGTGTAGGTCGAAGTAAAGCGGGGGTAAACTGCGGGATCTACCGCTACTACCGAAATATGCTCCGAAAGCTCGTCGTAATGCTCCATTAATTGTACCAGCGATTTGTCTTCGTTTCCCGTGACGCAGATTCGGTAAAGCACCACGTCCTCGTTCATGCGGGAAACGTAGTTTTTCGTAATATCACTGATTTCCGTGATCTTTTGCTGGGTCAGATCGTAAATCGTCAGGCTGGAGGGTAGCATCTGGAGCAGAATATTCAGCAGAATGATGGCGATCAGCACCAATGCGGTCAGGATCATCCAGGCATTGGCGGGATGCATTTGTTTGCTTCTTGATGTGTTTTTCGTCATAATAACTCCAATCTCTTCCCAAAGGACGGTTTAGTTCCAGCGCCGTTTTTCAACCGCTGCAACGGTGAAATACAGGAACAAGAAGCACATGGACAGAAAATAGAAAACCGCAGACAGATCGAAGAGACCGTACAGAGAGAAGAGCTCAAAGCGGGATGTCAGCGAGAGAAGACCGATCACGGTTGCGGCAGAGCCCTCCAGCAGGGAAGGCTCAAACAGCAAAACAGCAACCAATCCGCCTTCCAGAACAGCGGTTGAAAGTAATCCCCAATTGAGGCTTTTGGTGAAATAACCGACCAAGGAACCGATGCAGATGATCAAAATGGTGAAGACCAGAAACGATCCGAGTGCAGTGGCAGGTAGCAAAACCACTAAGCCGGGGAGATAATAGATCAGCAACAGAGCGCCCAGCGTCAGAACGGCGGACATCATCACGCTGGAGGTGACCGACGAAATGAACAGCCCGATGGCAGTCATGGAGGCGGCCACCAGGAAAAGTGCAAAGGTGACCAATATTACCGACGTCATACGGACGTTGCCGTAAAAAGAAAGGATGACTGCGTAGGTACCGACCAGCCCGATAGGGAGCGCAAGCACGGTCAGCAAAGCAAAATATTTCCCCAGCACGAAGTCTAGCGTACGTAGCGGCATGGAGGAAAGCAACAGATAGGTACCGTTCTGACGCTCCTCGGCAAGTGAACGCATGGTCAGCACGGGAATGATCATCAGCAGCGCGAACAGGATGTAGGAATAGGTGGTTTCAATATTGGGATCTTGACCGTACAGATTGTTCATGGTCACGAACACCCCTGCAAAGAGCAGATAGAAGGAGGACAGCGCGTAGCCTAACAAGCCGGTGTACGCGGCGCGGAGCTCCTTTTTGAATACGGCAATCATTTTGGCTCCTTTCTGCCCAGCAGAGGCTTGTAGTCGTCGTCTTCCGGCTCGTCCGGCAGGGGCGCGGGGGAGGCGGGGCGTTTGAGCGCAGGCTTATAGGGCGTGGAAAACCGTGGGGATCCGGACGCGCGCCCCACCGGGATCTTATAACGGGGCAGGGGACTGGTTTCCTCCGGGCGGGTAGCGGTCAGGAAGACGTCTTCCAGTGAAGCTTCGTGAAGGGTCATGGACAGGATTGGGCAGCGAAGCTCGGAAAAGGCAAAGAAGATCTGTTCCCGAATGTCAACGCCCTTGGGACATTCGATGATCACATCGGTCAGAGAGCCGCGGGGGTCAACCGAGATCTTTTGCACGTTGGGGATCTTGTGCAGTACGCTTTCGCATCGGCTTGCCCCGCAGCGAACCGTGAGCTTGATCGTATCGGTATGCAGATAATCTGCCTGCAGATTGGCAAGAGTATCCATTGCCACCAGCTTGCCCTCGGACAGGATAAGGATTACGTCGCACAGCTCGGCTATCTCCGATAGAATATGGCTGGACAGTAAAATGGTGTGTTTTTCCTTTAACGAACGGATCAGCCGTCTGATTTCCACGATCTGTCGGGGATCCAGCGATGAGGTTGGCTCGTCAAGGATCAGGATTTCAGGGTCGCCTACGATAGCTTGTGCGATACCGACTCTTTGGCAATAGCCCTTGGAAAGATTGCGGATCATTTTATCTGCAACGGGAAGGATGTTGACCTGCTCCATCACACGGGTAAGCTCTTTGCGGCGCCGTGTAGCGGGCACGCCCTTTGCTTCTGCCACGAAGGTAAGATATTCACGGACGGTGAGATCGGGATAGAGAGGAGGCCGCTCGGGAAGATAGCCGATATGCCGCTTGGCGGCGACGGGGTTCAAAAAGAGATTTTCACCGCATATGGTCACGCTTCCCTCGGAAGGAGCAAGACAGCCTGTGATCATATTCATGGTAGTTGTTTTCCCGGCGCCGTTGACGCCGAGAAAACCGTAAAGCTTACCCGGTTCGATGGTGCAGTTGAGCCGATCCACTGCGGTCAAACTTCCATATCGTTTCGTCAGATTTTCCAGTTCGATCATCGGTCGTTTCCTTTCGGATCTGTGTTTTGAGCGTAATATAAAATCATTATACTCAATTATTGTGAAGATTTTGTGACCATGAACCGCAATATAGCAAAGTTTTTGAAAAAATTTGGATTTCTGTCAAGTCACACGGAAGATGGCGGATTCAGAAAAAACGGAAGCTCCGCTCCCTGCAACGAGATTACTCTTGACAAGCCGTTGGCTCTATGCTATAATCAAAACGAACGTATACCGCCTCGCAGGCGGGAAAGGCTGGTATTCATATGAAATCCATACTGCTCAAAATCGGTGCGATGCTTTTGACGGCGGCTCTGTCGGTGGGAATGCTTGCGGCTTGCGGCTCGGACAGCGACTCTGCGGCTGAGACCACTGCCGATTATATGCACGACTTCAAGACCTCCGGTGACGTCAGCGTTTCTACCGGAAAGACCCATACCTTCCTCAGTGCAGACGTGACCGATACCGTGATCATCACCGGCAGTCACGTAAAAAACGACAGCCCCGTTCTGGCTGCGGCAAGGAATCTGCGTACTTATATTACGACCTTTACCGATATTACGCTGGAAACGAGTGGCGACTTTGTGTTGGAAGGTGATGATCCTTCTGCCGTCACCGAGATCCTGATCGGCGAGACTACCCGTGATGAAACCGCGTTGGTGGCCAAGACGCTGCGAATCAACGACTACGCCATTCAGGTTGTGAACAACAAACTGGTCGTGCTGGGCGGATGTGATGAAAAGACGGTGGAAGCGGTCAACAAGTTGATCGAACTGTATTTTTCCGCCAAGAGAGCCGATCTGGTACTGGAATGCGGCTATCGCTATCAGTACCGATATGATTACAATCTCAGCGATCTGACCCTGAATGGGAAAAGCGTTTTGGATTATACCATCGTATACGGAGACGGATATCAGGGTGCGGCAGCTTATTTGCAAACCGCTTTGGAAGATGCGATCGGCTACGGGATGACCGTGGAAAAAGCCACTTCGAGCGGTGAAAACGCCGAGCTGGAGATTCTCGTGGGTGTTAGCGGACGATCTACCTCAGTCACTGCGGTGGCGGGTGCGTACAAGGTCGGGATGGATGGGAGCAAGCTGGTCTTTGCAGGCGACGAGAATACCGTCGTGCTGGGCGTGCGTGCCTTCGTGGACGGTTATGTGATCGGCGGCTCGGACGTCAGCAAGGTCCAGTCCTCGCTTTCGTTGATCGGAACGCCTTCCTACGACAGTACGCTGAAGCTGTTTAGTCTGAACGTTACGCTGTCCGGCTATGGTGAAAACGCGGTAGTCAACCGATATCCCCGTCTGTATCAGCTGATTCTGCAACAGACCCCGGACGTGCTTTGCCTGCAGGAGGTCTCCTGCACTACCTGGCTGTCCTGCATTACCGAGGGAATCGGTGAGACTCCTGCGCTGACCGACACCTACGGATTCGTGGGAACCGGTCGCAACGGCGAGGCACCCAAGGATTACGAAGCCTTCTTAGAGGGTGCGTACAATGCGATACTGTACGACAAGACGAAATATACGTTGGCCGACAGCGGCACCTTCTGGCTGTCCGATACGCCCGATACCCCCAGCGTTGGCTGGGATGGCAGAACCTTCTCTATCTGCACCTGGGCGAAGCTCACCGAAATATCCACGGGTAAGCAATTCGTGGTGATGAACACCCAACTGGATTCTTACGGTACATCCGCGGCAGGCTACGGTGCTTCGCTGATCTGTGAAAGAGCGGCGCAGTTTGGACTTCCGGTGATCTTTGCGGGCGATTTTGCTACCGGTAGCAGTGGCAAGCCCTATAAAAACGTCGTAGCAGACAGCTTCGCCGATACGCTGAGTATTGCCCAAACTGTGGTCAACAGCGGAGCTACGCAAAACGGCTACGGCGATGCAACGGTTACTGCGGCCACCTCCCACGTTTTCGTCACCCGCGGATTGTGTAGCGTAGCGCGGTATCAGCTCCTCACCGATCTGGTGGACGGCGGCTACGTTTCCTCTCATTGGGCGATTTTGACCGACCTTCAGTATTGATCGATGACCTATTCGAATATCGAGAAAGCGGTATTCCTCTCCCGTCCCAATCGGTTTATTGCCTATTGCCGAGCGGAGAGCGGGGAGGAGATCCGCTGTCACGTCAAGAACACGGGACGGTGCAGGGAACTTCTGGTTCCGGGCTGCACCGTCCTTTTGGAACGCTCGCACAACCCCGACCGTTCCACACCCTGCGATCTGGTGGCGGCATACAAGGGCGACCGCCTGATCAATATGGATTCGCAAGCCCCCAACCGCGCGGCGGCGGAGTTTTTGCCGCAGCTGTATGAGGGCTGCACCTTTTTTCGCGCCGAGTATCAATGGGGAAGCTCCCGCTTCGACTTTTATCTGGAACGCCCCGGAGAGCGGCGGCTGGTCGAGGTCAAGGGCGTAACGCTGGAGGAGGAAGGGCACACCCGTTTCCCCGACGCGCCCACCCTGAGGGGACTCCGGCACGTAGAGGAGCTGATCGCCGCCCGCAGAGCGGGTTATGCGGCAACGCTGCTCTTCGTGATCCAGATGGCGGGTGCCGTCGATTGTGCGCCAAACGATCTGACCCAACCTTCCTTTCGCGAGGCGCTCCTGCGGGCGCGGGAGGCGGGCGTAGAGCTGCTGGCCTACGGGTGTACCGTGACCGAGGATTCCATGCGGATCGCGTCGCCCGTTCCACTTTTGCTGAACTAAAAAACTTGCGGGTATTGCCGAGGCAGATACTTCGCAAGTTTTTTACTTATTTTTCGTAGTACACGGTTGCTTCTAACAAACGGTCGTTACCGGGACCGGTCTGCTTGATGTCCACGGCAGCCCATTCTTCCTCGGTTCCGGCGTAATTGACGGTCAGTACGGGCAGATTGTAGGTGGCGTAGTTGCCTACCTCCTTCAGGCTGCGGGGCAGATTCAATTTGGACAGTGACGGATTATCACGGATCGACTGATAGCCCAGACGTTCCACGCCTTCCTCCAAGGTCAGGGAGGTGAGCGTGCCGTCCTTTAATGCGTCGTCGCCTACTGCGATGACCTTTTTTCCCGCCAGCGTGGCGGGGATGGTCAAATCGTCGCCGTAGAATGGATTGTAGCCGGTGATAATGACGTATCCCGTCTCTTCTTCTATCGTGTATTCGAATCCCAGCGGACGGATCTGCAGATGCCAGAGCAGGGGAAGGATAACGGTAGACGCCGTCAATAGACACCACAAAACGTGACTGCTCCGCCGCAGATAACGCATCCGATGATCGATCCGGTCGATCCGAGCTTGCTTCTCTGCATCCAAACGGTCAACGATCTGCTGATTGTAGCCCTCCAGCAGAGCTTTATACTCGTCCGAGGCAAATTGCATCGCTTTTTGGTAGAAGAACTCGTCGGCAAACGGTGCACAGGCGGTAGGAAGATCCTCCTCGTATTCCAGCCCCAGCTTGTCCAGCAGGCGATCGATCTGCGCCATAGCGATCTCGTCGTCTTGGTGATAGAAGCCTTCGTCGGTGAGGGTGTATTGATAATCCGCGACGCGTTTATTCATGAACTCCAAGGTGGCTTCCATCTCGCGAGTCAGCACGGGAAGCTTGGTATGCTCGCCTGTGAGCAGAGCGTTTTCCACCTTTACGCATTTGGAGCTGATATCGTTCTCCAGCGCTTGCAGCTGTGCACTGTACGCAGGATCCAGCCGTGTCAGCAGCTCGGCTACATCGGTCATGACGGCGTTCAGGGGGGCGTACTCACACTTGCGACAGAGACGTTTGAGATAGTTGGAATAGTAGAGCAGCTTCTTTTCCGATACGTCATCCCGCTCGTTGGTGGGAGCAGGAGGGGGCGCATCTGCGGGTGCGGGGATTACGATCAGCAAAACGGTAAGCACCAAAAGCAGCAGATATACGAGGAAAGCGGTTCCGGCGGAAAAGTCGCTCAGATTGTGAACGGTCAAAAAGACGATGGCTGTTCCGGACTGCAGCAGCAGATATAAAAAGATCAGATCCGAGACGTCAATCGGCAGAAGTCCGCAGGGATGACTTTTTTCGCTGTCCCCTACGATATACAGGTAGACGATTTGGAGCACAACGGGAATGCCGGTGAAAACGGCAGTAAAAATAAAGAAAAGGTCGTTATCCAGACGCATAAAGAAGGCAAGGAAAAAGAAGAGAGGCGCCAATAGCAGGCACTCTAAAAAGTGGATAATGTTTCGTTTTTTCATAATGGGATCCTTTGGTTCGCAAATTGATTCACGGTAATAATAGCATACTTTTGACCGAAAATCAACCGTCAAATGTAAATATCTTCTGAACGGAAGGCTTTTTTTGATTTTCGGGAATAAAAAACGCAGGAAAATCAAACGGGGGGGATTGACAGACCGCAGCAAATGTGTTAAAATAGCTACATATCACTTTTGGAGGAAAATATAATGGAAGCATTTCTGAATTTGCTGGTTACTACCATTACCAGCGTTGTACTGCGTCTTGCGGTCGCGGCTCTCATCATTTTCGTCGGCTTTAAGATCGCCGATAAGGTTACCAAGATGATCCTCAACGCCAAGAAGATGCAGAGTATTGATAAAACCGCCCGCGGTTTTATCTGCAGCTTTGCCAAGATCGGCATGAAGGTTGTCCTGGTTGTCATTGCAATCTCCGTAATGGGTATCAACATGACCTCCGTGGTCGCACTGCTCACTACCGCAGCTGCTGCGATCGGTCTGGCTCTGCAGGGCGGTCTGTCCAACATTGCAGGCGGTCTGATCATTCTGATCTTCAAGCCCTTCAAGGTTGGCGACTATGTGGTCGCCTGCGGCGAAAGCGGCACCGTTTCCGAGATCAATATGTTCTACACCATTCTGAAGACCCCCGACAACAAGACGGTATCTATCCCCAACGGTTCTATCTCCAACTCCACCATGGAGAACCTGTCTGCCGAGAATATGCGCCGTGTTGACATTACCGTTACCGTTGATTTCGACGCCAACATCGAGGGGATTCAGGCACTCTTGAAGCAGATTGCCGAGTCCAACGAGCTGGTCGTTACCGAGACGGAAGCTCCTTACGTACCGATCACCGGCTACAGCGAGCGTGGCGTGGATCTTTGCCTGCGCGCATGGACCAAGGGCGAGAACTACTGGAACGTATACTTCGCTCTCAACGAAGGCATCAAGTCCGGCTTCGAGAAGTACGACGTGAAGTTCGCACTGCCTAAGGTTGAAGTACACAAGGACTAATCCGTAAGGTCATATTTGAATGAAAATGCAAAAGCCGTCTTTGGGCGGCTTTTGTCCGATCGGAACGTATGTTGTGATGGGGAATCCCATAACGTATTAGAAGAAACATTTTGAGGAGAGCTATTGATTATGAAAGACTTTATTATTATCACGGATTCCGGTTGTGACATCAAGTCCGAGATTCTGAACGAATGGGGCGTTACCGGCATCGAGCTGAGCTTCCGCTTCGACTCGGACGACAGAGACTATTACAACTGCGATATGTCTATCGGCGACTTCTACCAACGAATGAGAGACGGCGACGTTGCCAAGACGTCCGCCATCAACCCCGACCGCTTTGCCGCAGCCTTCGAGTCCTACTTGCAGGAGGGCAAGGACGTGCTGCACCTGAGCTTTTCTTCCGGTCTGAGCGTCACCTGCAATTCCGCACGGCTGGCCGCTTCGGAGCTGATAGAGAAGTATCCAGACCGCAAGATCGTTGTAGTGGACACGCTGGCGGCGTCGGCAGGACAGGGACTTCTGGTCTATCTGGCGGCCGAGAAAAAGAAGGAAGGCTGCACCCTTGAAGAGGTTGCGGACTACGTCGAGCAGATCAAGCTGAATATCTGCCACTGGGTCACGGTAGACGATCTGGTCTATCTGAAGCGCGGCGGACGCGTCAGCCCCACCGTTGCGCTGGTAGGTAAAGCGCTGGGCATCAAGCCTATCATTCACGTGGATAACGCAGGCAAGCTGATCAGCGTATCCAAGTCCAGAGGCAGAAAGAATGCGCTGGCGACCGTTGCCGATAAGTATATGGAAACGGCAGTAAATCCCGCCGAGGGCACCATCTTCATCTCCCACGGCGACTGTCTGGAGGATGCCGAAAAGGTGGCAGAGCTGATCGAGGAGGCAACCGGTGCCAAGACCATGCTGATCACCGATATCGGTCCCGTGATCGGCGCCCATTCCGGCCCCGGCACCATTGCGCTGTTCTTTGTGGGTAAAGAGAGATAAATGAAAACTCCTGTTGAGTGGGGATATCCCAATCAACAGGAGCTTTCATTATTCAATCTCCGCTACCACGTCGTTCATATTGTACATTCCTGCAGGCTTGCCGATGATGTAAGCTGCCGCACGGAGTGCGCCGCTGGCGAAAACCGAGCGGGAGCCTGCAGAGTGGGAGAGGGTGATTACTTCCTCGGGACCTGCGAAGATGACGCTGTGCTCGCCTACGATGGAGCCGCCGCGGATGGCGTGGATGCCGATCTCCTCCTTCGCCCGCTTCTGACGGACGGCGTGACGGTCGTAAGTATAAACGGGATCGTAGGGAACTTCCTCTGCGATTGCGTCAGCGATCATCAGAGCGGTTCCGCTGGGAGCGTCCAGCTTGTTGTGGTGATGCGCCTCTACAATCTCGATGTCGAAATCGTCCCCCAGCATCGCCGATGCCTTGCGGCACAGGGAGATTAGCAGGTTGATGCCCACCGACATATTACGGGAGAAGAACACGGGAACGGTAACGGATGCTTCCTGCATGAGTTCCATATCTTCGGGGGTATGACCGGTGGTGCAGACCACAATCGGCATCTTCTTCGCTTTGGCGTAGTCGAGCAGTTCGGGAAGGGCAATGCGATGGGAAAAATCGACGATTACATCAGCTTCTTCTGTGACCTCGGCAACATGCTTGTACACCGGTGCGCCGACTATTTCAGCACCCTCGCCGGTAAGATCAACACCAGCGGCAATCGAGTATTTTTCGTTTTCACGAATCAGTTCAGCGACAGCCCGTCCCATACGTCCGTTGGCACCGCAGAAAATAATACGAATCGGATTCATAGCGATTCTCCTTTGATAATTAGTAAATATGCGATCAAGGCGGCAAGTATTTGCCGCCTTTTAAGGAAAGTTCTTTGTGCCGCTCGTAGATTCGCCATTTGGCGAATCTACTGTTCATTCGGCAAGGCCGAATGAACGATTCTTCTCAAGAAAGTTGCAAAATAATCAGATCAGCGCCAGCTTCTTCATTTCAGCCAGCAGACGCGCCTTGTTGGCTTCCTCCATCTCGCAGAGGGGAAGTCTCAGCTCGTCGGAGCCGTAGCCCATAGCGGCCATAGCGGTCTTGACGGGGATAGGGTTGACCTCGCAGAAGAGCGCCTTGCAGAAGGGGATCAGCTGCAGCTGCAGCTCTGCCGCTTCCTTCACCTTGCCGTCGAAGTAGAGCCGGCAGATGTCGTGGGTCTCCTTCGGCATCGGGTTAGCCAGTACGGAAATCACACCCTTGCCGCCCAGAGAGAGGATCGGAACGATCTGATCG
>CAZFJJ010000018.1:0-15533 GCA_964519075.1 uncultured Lachnospiraceae bacterium | reverse complement strand
GATGGAGGAAGTCTGCAAGAAGATCAAGGAAATCGACCCCAACTGCATCCCTCTGGGCTACGACTCCGAGGCCAACTGGTTCATCACCATGTGCGAGCAGTACGGCTCCGATTACACCAGCGCTACCGGCGATCACTTCCTCTTTAACAATCAGACGAATATCGACTTCGTGACCCGCTTCAGAGCTTGGTATCAGAAGGGTTACGTGACCACCGAGGAGCTGTCCGGCGGTTATACCTCCGAGCTCTTTACCATGGATGCCTCCGAGGCAGGCAATAGCTATATGTGTATCGGCTCCTCTGCGGGCGCTTCCTATCAGAAGCCCGATAAGGACGCCGACGGCAATTACGTATTCGACGTAGGCATCACCACCATCCCTCAGGTGGACGCATCCAATCCCAAGGTCATCTCTCAGGGTCCCTCCCTCTGCATCTTCAACAAGACCAATGCACAGGAGGTTCTGGCATCCTGGCTGTTCGTTGAATTCCTCACCACCACCCCCGAGTTCCAGGCTGACTTCTCCATGAAGTCCGGTTACGTTCCCGTAATCAAGTCCGCGGCTGAGGACGACGTCTACAAGACCCAGTTTTTGGAGCTGGCTGACGGCGGCGACTACATTCAGGCGCTCAGCGTAAAGGTGGGTCTGGAGCAGGAAGCGGCTTACTATACCTCTCCCGCGTTCAACGGCTCTTCGGTAGCCCGTGATCAGGTAGGTCTGTTGATGCAGAAGTGCTTTGCACTCAGCGACAGCGACGTTTCGGCGGCGATCAAGAAGGCGTTTGAGGACGCTATAGCCGAGTGTGAATATCAGGCAGGTTAACAACCGATATGATGACGAAACGCATGAATACAAGCCGCAGGCTGGCACTTTTGCTGGTCATCGCGTCCTTGCTTGCAGTTTTTGCCTCCTGCGGATCCGATCAATCGGATCCGGCAGGAGCTGAAGGGGATCAGGAGCCGATCGAGCACGTTGATTACGCGGCGTCGCTGACGCTGAATATGTCCTCCTCAACTGCCAAGCAGGAGGTCACCGTCAAGACCTATATCGACGGTGATACCACCCACTTCAATTTCCCCGGCGGGAATTTCCCCAACGGCGTACTGAAGGCAAGATACCTTGCGGTCAACACCCCCGAATCCACCGGTAAGATCGAAGAATGGGGAAAGGCGGCAGCCAACTTCACCAAGAACGCGTTGCAAGGTGCAACCTCCATCATCGTTGAGTCGGAGGATGAAAACTGGAACGCGGACTCCACCGGCGACCGCTATCTGGTTTGGGTCTGGTATAAGTCTGCAGACAGCGATCAGTATCGCAACCTGAACGTTGAGTTGCTGCAGAACGGTCTTGCTATCGCATCCAATTCCGCGAATAATCAGTACGGAGACGTCTGCATGAGTGCCATCGCGCAGGCGAATGCGGAGAAGCTGAACGTGTACTCCGGCGAGCAGGATCCCGATTACTACTACGGCGGCGCAATCGAGCTGACGCTGAAGGAGCTGCGTTGCAATCTGACCACCTATAACAATACCAAGGTCGCATTTGAGGGCGTGATCACCAAGAACGCCGGACAATCGGTCTACGTGGAGGACTACGATCCCGAATCGGGACTGTATTACGGGATGTACGTCTACTACGGCTACAACCTGTCCAGCGCGGGTCTGAAGATCCTGTCGGTGGGCAACCGCGTCCGCATAGTGGGCTCGGTGCAGTACTACGAGGCAGGCGACTCTTATCAGGTGTCGGATATTTCCTACGAGGTCAGACATGCCGACGATCCCAATAACATCCAGCTGATCAGCGAGGGCAACGCGGGGGCGTATACCGAGATCACGGTTGCTACCTTTAACAGCTCGGTCACGCTGATGCTGGAGGATGAGCAGAAGACCTTCCCCTATGCACAGCTGGCGCTGGGCACGTCGGTATCCCTGAAGGGGCTGACCGTTACCAGCGTTTACACCACCACCAGCGAAACCGATTCCAACGGTGCTATGACCCTGACCTGTCAGGACGCAGAGGGCAACGTGATCTCGGTTCGCACGATGGTTCTTCGGGATGCGGACGGCAACAAGATCACCGACGACTATTTCAAGGGCAAAACCATTGACGTGAAGGGCATCGTAGACGTGTTCAGCGGTTCCTATCAGGTGAAGCTCTTCTCGGTCAACGACGTGACCGTCTATTGAATCCGATTTTAATTGTAAGATTAAAATAAATTACGAACTAATGAGGAGACATTATGAAAAAGTATCTCGCACTTCTTCTGGCAGTCGTATTCTGCTTCGGCTGTTTTGCGGCTTGCGGAAGCGATGAAACGACAACCGACGATCCATCCTCCGAGGCAACTCTGGCCGAGGCGGTGACCTATCTGCAGTCCCTGTACAAGGACGCTGCTGAAAGCACTCCCCGCGACTACGATATGCCTGCGAAGGTCATGATCGGCACCACCCAGTTCACCGTGACCTGGAAGGTCAACGTGGACGCGATCACCATCAAGGAAAGCAGTACCTCCGGCTTCTGGACCATCGATACCCCCGATAAGAATGAGACCGAGTTTAAGTACGTGCTGACCGCAACCGTGAAGGACTCCGCGGGCAATACCCAGGAGATCTCCTTCAACCGCGTAATGCCCGTGGTGAATAACGACGGCTCTACCGAGCTGGTTGAGGGCAAAGAGTACAAGATGTACATGATTCAGGTCACCGTAGGAAAGGTTCTCTACGCCATCACCGAGACCCAGGACGACAAGTATCTGAAGTCCACCGACGACGCATCCAAGGCGGCTTCCTTCCGGGCGGAAATCGTTGACGGCGGCTACAAGATCTACACCGAGATCGACGGCGCGAAGAACTACGTCTACGCATACACCGTTCCTTACGAGGACGGCTCCGGCAAGGTGAGCAAGTATCTCTGCTACTCCACCGAAAACGCCTCCGTATGGACCTACAAGCAGGATGTGAACGCATGGTTGACTACCTGCGCGGACGGCACTACCTACGTAATGGGCACCTACAGCTCCTACGAGACCTTCTGCATCTCTGAGGCTACCTACATCACCGCTGCCAACACCGGCGTTTCCCAGTTCCCCGCAGAATTCCTGGAGAACGGTAAGGACGCTCCCACCATCGAGCAGGCTCCCGATATGACCCCTGCTGAGGTCATCGACGCAGCTTACGAGCTGGAGGTCGGTGGCGCACTGACCGGTCTGTACACCCTGACCGGCGTGATCACCTCCGTGGATACCGCCTACGATAGCGGCTACGATAACGTGACCGTTACCATGGTAGTAGAGGGCAAGACTGACAAGCCCATCCAGTGCTTCCGTCTGAAGGGCACCGGCGCGGACAAGATCGGCGTGGGCGACACCATCACCGTTACCGGCTCCATCATCAACTACGATAACGGCTCCGAAAAGGGCAAGGTTGAGTTCAACTCCGGCTGTACGCTGGATTCCTACACGCTTGCAGGCGGCGAGCAGGGCGGCACCGATACCACTGATCAGCCCGAGCAGGGCGGCACCACCACCGCTCCCGCTACTTTGGCTGAGCAGATCGAGGCAGCAAATGCACTGGCAAACGGTGCATATCTGCCCTACGAGTCCACCATCACCGGTACCATCACCGACACTCCTGCGGCTTCTTCCTACACCGAAGGCGCATACAAGTTCACCGTTTCCGACGGCACCAACTCCGTTCTGTGCTACTATACCCCTGTTACCGGCGGTACTCCCGAGCAGGGCGATACCGTGACCGTTACCGGTAAGCTGACCGCTTACAACGGCTCTGCTCAGTTTGACAGCACTGCAACCGCAACTCTGACCAAGAGCTCCGACGGCGAAGAGCCCGAGACGACTCAGCAGCCCGAGCAGGGCGGCACTTCTACCGACGTGGCTCTGACCAACGGTATGAAGGTCGTTATCTACAACCCTGCAAACAAGAAGGCACTTTCTACTCAGATCGTCGCAAGCTACTATCTGAAGGGCGTTGACCTGACCATTTCCGGTAACACCGTCAGCGGCTATGGTGACACCGAGATCTGGACTGTCGTAGTCAATTCCGACGGTTCCTACAGCTTCGAGCAGGGCGGAAAGAAGATCTCCATGCAGGCTGAATACTCCAGCATGGGTATGAACTACGCAAATGACAAGTGGGAGGTTATCTCCCTTGGCGACGGTCTGTACAATATCAAGAACACCGTTCGCGGCAACTACATGGAATGGTATGCATCCAAGGATAACTGGAGCACTTACACGCCCAATTCTCCTTCAACCGATCCTCTCTTCCAGCTTTCTTTCTACGTTGTAGGTTGATCTGCAAAGTAGAATAAAAGATATAAATTTTACAGGAGGTTCTTATGAACAAAATCAATTTTAAGTCTCTCCTCGCGCTGTTGCTGACCGTGCTGATGGTCTTCTCCATCGTGCCTATGTCAGTGTCTGCAGAAGAGACGACGGCAACCAAGATTACATCTGCCGATCAGCTCGTGACCGGTGAGTATGTGATCGCAACTAACACGGATGTGGCAATGGGTACATACTCCGGTGGTTGGGTGCTCGCTACAAGCGTAACTCCCAAAGATGGCAAGCTCACCGGTGTTACCGATGACTTGGTCTGGACAGTTACCGTTAACGGTACTTCCGTTACCCTGTCTGATGCCAACGGCGTTACGATTAAGCCCAAGGGTGGCAACAACAACGGTATCTCCACTGGTGATTACGAGTGGACTGTTTCCTGTACCGATGGTTCGTTCCAGTTTGCAGGCGTTGGTTCTGATACTGTTGTGCTTGCAAGCAATGCGGGTTCCGAAAACAAGTTCCGCGGCTATAAGACCAGCACCGTTTCCGGTAATCCCGCAGGATATCCCGCTAGCTTCTACCTGTACAAAGTAGGCAGTTCCGAAGGCGGCACGACTCCTGTTGTCGTTCCCGCTACTTTGGCTGAGCAGATCGAGGCAGCAAATGCACTGGCAAACGGTGCATATCTGCCCTACGAGTCCACCATCACCGGTACCATCACCGACACTCCTGCGGCTTCTTCCTACACCGAAGGCGCATACAAGTTCACCGTTTCCGACGGCACCAACTCCGTTCTGTGCTACTATACTCCCGTGACCGGCGGCACTCCCGAAAAGGGCGATACCGTTACCGTTACCGGTAATCTGACAGCTTACAACGGTTCTGCCCAGTTCGACAGCACCGCAGCGGCTACCATCACCGAAAAGGCTGAGGTTGAAGGCGGCGAGGAAGAAGATAATACTACCGAATACGCCACCATCGCAGACGGCACCTACGTGATCGTTACCGACGGAAAGGCAATGTCCAATCTGGCTGAGGATAAGACCTACGGCTATCCCTTGGCAGCGGAAGTAACCGTTACCAACGGCGTTGCCAACGGTTATGCAGACACCGATCTGTTTACCATCACCAACGTTGACGGCGGCTTCACCCTGCAGGACAGCTACGGCCGTTATTACTACATGACCGGCACCTACAATTCCTTCAACGTTTCTGCAGAACTGCCCTCTGAGGGTCACGTTTGGCAGGCAGTCGTCGTAGACGGTGGCGTTCAGATCGTCAACGTTCTGAAGGAAAAGACCCTGGCGTACTCCACTTCGTACTCCAGCTTCGGTATCTATGCAGATCAGAGCTCCGTATTCAGCGTAGTAGTTGTATCAGTTGAAGAGCCCGAGACTCCCGATGTTCCCGAGACTCCCGATGTTCCCGAGATTCCCGAAACCACCGAGTCGGAGAACAACGCCGTAACCGCTCCCGAGGCAGGCGTACCCTACAAGTTCGGTATGATCCAGGGCAACGTTGACAACAAGCTGTTCTACCTGAAGGGCGGCATGAACGGCTACTACATGGACACCGCTGACGACTATGCATCTGCCATCGACGTATATCTGGAAGAGACCGAGGGCGGCTACTACCTGTACACTATGGTAGACGGCGTGAAGACCTATATCAACATGGTCGTTTCCGGTACTCATGTCAACGGCGCTTACGAGACAACCGCTTCCACCGTTTACAAGTGGAACGCTGAAAAGAACACCATCGTTGCCGAGATCGACGGCGCTGATTATTGGTTCGGCACCAGAAACGACAAGACCTACACCACCGTAGGCCCCGTTAAGGTTGAGTACGACGGCTTCTACTGCCAGTTCTACACCTCCGATACCGTAGTTGAGCCCGAGGCTCCCACCGTTCCCGCAACCGGCGATATGATGATCGTTCTGGTTTCCGCAGTCCTGCTGGCCGGCGCGGCTCTGACCGTGATCTCCCGCAAGAGACGCTGCAACTGATTCGGTTCATCCCATCGGTTCTGATGAATTGAGAAAATCCCTCCGTCGCAAGATGGGGGGATTTTTATCGAAAAGCCTTGACTTTTGTCGGAATTTGGGCTAAAATAGCGATAGCATACTCAAAAGGAGCGATATCCGTGAATCCCAACCGTAAATTGCGCAGAACGCTTGGCGTGTTGCTGTTGACCCTTGCCGTTCTGCTGAACTTTGTGGGGTGCGGCGGGTCTGTCGATGCGTCCGCACCGTCGGCAGTCACTACGGCTGCGCCCATCTCTTCGTTGCAGATCATCAACTGCGAACGGGAGAGCTTAGTGGTGGGCGCTGTCTTCTCTTTGGTTACCAACGCCCCCTCCGATCTGACCGACGAACTGGAATGGTCGGCCTCCAACGGCTCCGCAACGGTGGACGATGCGGGCAGAGTGACCGCCGTCGCGGCGGGCAAGGTGGCGATCACCGTCCGCTGGGGAGAACTGTGGGACAGCGTATTGCTGGAGATCGTCGAGCCCGACACTACGGACGCCCCCGACACCACGGATGTCCCCGTTACGTCGGACGCCCCCGACACCACGGACGCTCCCGTCACCACGGATGTCCCTGTTACGTCGGACGCTCCCGACACCACGGATGTCCCCGTCACCACGGAAAAACCTGCTACGACCGACGCGCCCGATACCACCGAAGAGCTGACCGTTTCGCCCCTTCGGGATGAGTTCTACGGCAACGCCGACCCTGCGGACAGCTACGAGGAAGCGTTGGAGCGGTCTGCGCGCGGCGAGATCTCAGGTGCGCTCACCGTCCCGGATCAGGCGCCGACTGTCTCCGCCTATCAGCCCTCCGTCGGAGGAATGCTCATCCGCAATTCCCGGCCGTATTATGCGGATGAGAACACCTACGTGGTGGTGGACGCCTACGGCGCGGAGGTCTTCCGCGTCTACCGCGGCGGCGGCTACATCACGCTGGAGGAGGTGGCGGCCTACGTCTACGCCTTCGGCGACGTGCCGGCAAACTACGTCAGTAATAAGAAAACCGGTCCAGGCAGCAGCATCTGGGGGGAGTATCTGCGACTCAATCACTCTGCCTTCAGCGGCAGTACCTCCAAATACCCCTACGAGCCTGCGTTGCCCCGCATCAGCGGCTGCGGCGGTGATCTTTACTATTACGAGATCGACATCGGTACGACCGGCACCGACTGCGATCCCTCCTATGATATCTGCACCTACAACGACGGCTACACCATCACTCGCGGTGCGGCGCGGCTCGTGTACACCCGTTACGATGCCAACCGCAATAATATCATCGACCCCAACGAGAAGTTCGTCTTCTACACCTATAATCATTACAACGATTTTCAGGAGTATTTGAATTACTACGGCGGTTGGGGCGAGACGTTTGGCAATATCACGGGTGGTGGCACGCTGTCCAGCAAGTATGACTGCAATCCCACGCCTTACGTGGAGGTGGTGTTGGCACCCCTTCCTACGGTGGCACGGGTACTGTCCGTGTTCGTTTGGGTGCCCGAGAAGGACTTCCTTTTTTCTGCCGCATAATACGAAAACAACCGCATTTCACTCGAAATGCGGTTGTTTTGCGCGGCGGGACGGATTATAGCTTGGAATAGCCGAAGCTGTTGACCAGCGCGTCGATCTTCTTGCCTTCCTTGCACAGGGGGCATTCGTGGGAGGGATGGGAGGCGTAGTCCCGCAGATCCTTGGTGTCGAAGACCGAATGAACGGTGTGACCTGCGCAGGAGTCGATGGTAGCGAAAATGGAGCAGACGCCCGATACCATGCCGCCGTAGTAGGCAACCGCCTCGGCAGCGGCCTGTGCGGTGTAGCCGGTGGTCACCGATGCCGCCAGGATCAGCACGTGCTTGCCGGCGATCATGGGAATCAGATTGTCGCGGAAGAGCAGCTGGCTGCCCGTCGTGTGCTCGGGGGTTACGACGTAAATGGTCTGGTGCGCGTTGAGGTTGACGAAGCTGCCGCGGGTCAGCTCTTCGGCAAGGCAGGTGCCGATCACCTCGGTGCCGTCCAGACAGAGGACGGTGTCCACGATGGTGTTGGTGGAGTAGTAGCTGACCAGCTCCTTGGCCACTGCGGACGCTTCAGAAAGGCGGGTCTTTTGCGTGGTCACGTCAATGTAATAATTGATATGGCTGTGGCTGGTTGCAAAATGTCCTTGGGTCACCCGAAGATAAAGATTGTTTTGCTTGGTTCTGATCTTGGTAGTAGGCTTGTTTTGCATATGTCCTCCCTGTAGTTTGATTGGTATGATTGTACCATAAACGGATCGGTTTGTCAAGAAAAATTTGAATTTGCGGGCAATCGCTCAGTTCAGCGTCTCATTCAGCCGTTCAAACACCGTCAGTTCGGTGCGGGTGGCAGAGAGGGGAGTGACCGAAATATACCCGCTGTGGACGGCGGCGATGTCGATGGAGCTATCGGACAGGTCACCCGGGAGGGGTTCGCCCTCCTGAACGTACAGATCGTCGCCGATGGAGACGAAGCGGTCGGTGAAGTAGATGCCGCCTTGTCTGGTGATGCGGATCTCTCCCGCCTCGGGGGGGATGTTCACGTTGTAGAGGGGATTCGCCGAAAGCAGACCGTTGGCTTGGATCAATTCGAACACCCGATCCAGGTGGTCGATGGCATCAACGTGGGTGGTGGGGAAGCCCGACAGCGCGATGCCAGGGATGCCTTGGCGGATGCCCTCGAAAATGGCACCAACGGTGCCCGAGTAGACGATATCCGCGCCTAAGTTGTAGCCGCGGTTGACCCCCGACAGAATCAGGTCGAAGTCTCGTCCCAGCTGATCCAGTGCGAAGCGGACGCAGTCGGCGGGGGTGGAATCCATGGACCAGGCGGTCAGATCGGGGGCGATCTCCACCTGCTTGATCTCCTGGGGGTGCATAAAGTCGATGGCGTGGCTCTTGCCGCTCTGCTCTACCTTGGGGGCTACGGCGATGACCTCGCCGTATTTTTGCGCCCAGCGGATCAGCTTGGGCAGGGCAGGGGCGAAGACGCCGTCGTCGTTGGTGATCAGTATCTTCATAGCCAGCCCTCGTTGTTTGCTTTGTATTCGCCAAGAAGCCGATCTGCTTCGGCGATGAGACGGTTCATCTCCTTGCGGCTGTTTACGGTTGCGCCCGCCGCGCAGGCGTGACCGCCGCCGCCGTAGGCTTCGGCAAGCTCGCTCACCGTCACGAAGCGGGAGCGAAGCCGCACGCGGATGGTGCCGTCGGCGTTTTCGATGAAGGCAAGCCAGATCAGGCTGTCCTTGATGGAGTCCATGTAGGAGACCGCCGCGCTGGCAGACTCAAAGGTGAGGCCGTATTTCTCCTGCACCTGACGGGTGATATAGAGGTGTGCTACGCCGTTTTCGGTAAACTTGATGTGAGAGAGCGCCCACGCCTGCAGGCGCATGGAGGCGACGTCCTTCATGTACAGATGGGCGTAGATGCGGTCTGCGTCGATGCCCTGATCCAGCAGAAGTCCCGCCAGACGCATCGTCTCGCCCGACACCTCCCGATAGCGGAAGCGTCCCGAGTCGGTGACCATGCCGGTGTATAGATAGGTGGCAGCCTCGGGGCTGATCTTCAGCCGATCTCGGAAGGCGGCGTAGAATTGCACGATCATCTCGCAGGCAGAGGAGCGCTCCTCCTCCACCCACTCGGTGGCACCGTAGGATTCGATGGGGATGTGGTGGTCGATCTTGACGATCTCGCGGCAGAGGGCGAAGCGGGGATTGGAGATGCGCTTGGCCGTGGCGGTGTCGATGACGATGCCCAGCGCATCGGCGTAAAAACCGTCGGACTGCGGCTCGTCCTCGTCGCCCAGAAAGTCCAGATAGTCGGAAAAGTCGCAGTTGTTGAGATAGATCTCCTTTTCGGGGAAGGAGAGGCGCAGGATCTCTCTGAGTCCCTTGGTAGAGCCGATGGCGTCGCCGTCGGGAAGGCGGTGACGGAAGATGACGATCTTATCGTATTCCTCGATCTTGGCAAGCACTGCTTGCATGGCGGTGAGATTCATTTCATTCTTCCTCCGATAGCTTGCACAGGTCAGCAAGGAGTGCCATGGCCTCCTCCCGATCCTTCAGGGTAGCGCCGCTGGCCTTCTGGTGACCGCCGCCGCCGTATTTCACGGCGATGGGGTTGATGTTATAGCGGTTGGAGCGGATCTCGCAGAGGATGCCGCTATCGGTCTCGGTGAAGTTGACCCAGCTGTCGATGCCGCGGATCTCGGACATGGTGCCCACCATGCCGCGGGAGATGGTGAAATTGTCGGCACCGCTCTCGGCCGCTTCCTCGCGGGTGGTGTAGATGTAAGCCACGCGATGGGGGGTGACTTGAATTTTCAGGGTGAATTTTGCCCGCAGCCGGATGCTGGATAGCTCGTCGGCGTAGAGGCTTTGGTAGATGTCGGCGGTGTCGAATTTCCGCTCCATCAAAAAGGACGCCATGCGGAAGGTCTGGGCGTTGGTGGAGTCGTAGCGGAAGCGTCCCGAGTCGGTGACCATGCCGGTGTAGAGCGCTTTTGCCGCCACGGGGGAAACGGTGAGTCCGCCCTCGACGGCAAGTGCGGTGATCAGACCGCAGCAGCTCTCAAAGGAGGTGTCGGTGACCTCGGTCTTGCAGATCTCTTCCACGAAGATGTGGTGGTCGAGGCGGGCGGTGGCGGATGCCAGCGTGTAGCGCTCGTCGGAGATCAGCGATTTCGCGGAGGTGTCCAGCACGATGGCCAGTGCGCCCTCGTAGAGGGAATCCTCGATCTCGTCCATGGGACGGGTCAGCATGAAGGCGTAGCGGGGCGTCAGATCGCCTACGGTATAGACTTCCTTTTCAGGATAGGTATCACGGATGATGTGATAGAGTCCCAACTGGCTGCCCAGCGCATCGCCGTCGGGATTTTTGTGGCGGTGTAGGATGATCCGCGGATAAGAGCGGATCAGCTCCAGAATCTGTTCAAACATAGTCGTGTCCTCTATGATTCGTCAAAATAGCCCTTGTACTCCACCCGCAGGGGGCTGTCGGGGAAGAGGTGGCGGTGCAGATCAATGAAATAGTCGTCGGTCATGCTGGCGATATAGTCCACTACGATCTGATTAGGCTCGCCCGCTTCGTAGGGGATCGCCCGTTTGTAGTGGGCGGCGTTTACATAGTCGATGTGATGGCTGAAGATGGGGGAGTCCGTTCGTCCGCTCTTCAGATCGTCCAGCAGTCGGTCGTAGATTTCGGCCATCATGGGCTTGACGGTGGCGGCCAGCTGTGTGTTCACCGACTTATTCAGGTAGATCATGCGGTAGTTGTCCAGCCGTGACCTGCGCAGCGCCTCGAAATGGCGGGTGTCCAGCTTGATATAGGGCTTGCCGTAGCTGTTTTCGATGATGTTGGTCACCAGATTGTTGATGATCTCGGCGTTGATAGAGCCGATGCCTTCGTTGACGAACATTCCCTCGTCCACCGTGCCGGTGCGCATGGCGTCCTGCCGATCCTTGCCAAGGTATGCGATGATGTCGGCAAGGCGCACTACGTTGCCTTCCAGCGTGGAGGGCATACGGTTCATCATAAAGTCCTTGTCCACGTAGCAGCGCCGGATGATGCGGTCAAACTCCTCGAAGGAGCTTAGCTGCTGGGGATGGTATTCCTCGCACTCGATCTCACCGTTGTGGGCGGCGATGCCGTCCAGCACCTGCAGGCTCAGATTGTAGGGGAAGATGCCGTCCAGCACTCGCACCGAGTGGATGTTGTGGAAAAAGTGCCGTCCCGTGTGCTTGTAATACTGCTCGTCCAGGTAGGCTTCGCCTGCGTGGCCGAAGGGGGTGTGTCCGATGTCGTGACCCAGGGCGATGGCTTCGATCAGATCCAGATTCAGTCCCAGCACGGCACCGATGGTGCGGGAGATGCGGGAGACCAGCTGAACGTGGAGACTGCGGCGGGTGATGTCGTCGTTTTTCCAGAGGGAAAAGACCTGGGTCTTGTCGGTGTAGCGGTTATAGTAGGGGCAGTGCAGGATCTTGTCGATGTCGTGGACGAAGGTGGGACGCCAGACGGTGGCGGCGTCCTTGGCCAGGTTGTTGCGGCGCACGGACGCGCCGTTGGGAACGCCCACGAGCGGGCGCGTGCCTGCTTCCTGATCTGCACGGATCTGTTCCGTCAGCTGTTCCGACAGAACTTCATAGCTTGGCATAAATACCTCCGATGGATTGCGATTTGGGGGACGATCGCTCACAGCGCCAGATGGGCGGCGATCTTTTGGATGATCATTCCGTAGGCGACGGGGTTCATGCCGCCCTCGGGAATGATGACGTCAGCATTTTTCTTGCTGGGCTCCACAAAAGCCTCGTGCATGGGCTTTACAGTAGCCAAATATTGGCAGATCACCGAATCCAGCGTTCGACCGCGCTCCTTCACGTCCCGAAGGATGCGGCGGACGATGCGCACGTCAGGGTCGGTGTCCACGAAGATCTTCATGTCCAGACGGGAGAGAAGATCGGGATTTTCAAAAATGAGAATGCCCTCCAGCAGGATCACGCGGGTGGCTTCCACGCGTCGGGTCTCGCTGCTGCGGTCGTGATGGGCGTAGTCGTAGATCGGGCAGTCCACGGCGACGCCGTTTTTCAGACTGTCCAGATGGGAGATGAGCAGCGGGGTATCAAAGGCGGCGGGATGGTCGTAATTGAGGGTCGCCCGCTGGGTGAGAGAAAGGTCTCGCTGGGATTTATAGTAGTCGTCGTGGCGGAGAACCGAGATCTCGTCCCCGAAATGGGCGGCGATATTTTCGGCAAGGGTCGTTTTACCGCTCCCCGAGCCGCCTGCGATGCCGATGATGAGACGTTCGTTGGTCATACGGATTCCTCCTCAGAGAAGCCGGTGTTGCTGTCGATGACGGTATAGATCAGCGGTTGCCGCTCTACGGCGCTTTCGCTGAAGGTCAGCGCAGAGCGGACTGTGGAAGCGGCCGCATCCAGCGTGTCTGCGCGCTCGGTGAAGAGGCGGGCGATGACCTCGCCTGCTTTGACCGCGTCGCCCGGCTTTTTCAGAAGGAGAATGCCCGCACGGGGATCGATCACCGAATCCTTGGTCTGCCGTCCCGCGCCCAGGATCATGGCGGCCGTGCCGATCAGCTCGGCGTTGCAGGCAGAGATATAGCCATCCGCCTCGGCGCACACCTCGCCCGCGTGGGCGGCGGTGCCGAAGAGGGTGGGGTCTTTTGCATAGGATGGGTCGCCGCCCTGGGCTTCGATCCACTCGCAGAATTTTGCATACGCTTTGCCGCCGTAGAGGCAGTCCTCAGCGATCTTACGGGCGTCTTCGATGGATCGTTTGCAGGAGAGGGCGATCATGCGGGTGGCCAACGTCAGGCAGACGGTGCGAAGATCCTCGGGGCCGCCGCCGCGGAGAACCTCAATCGCCTCGGCGACCTCCATGGCGTTGCCGACGGCGTGACCCAGCGGAATATCCATATTGGTGATGACGGCGGCGGTATTTCTGCCGTGGGCGACGCCGATGCGCACCATGGTCCGGGCAAGGCGGGTAGCGTCCTCGGGGGTGCGCATGAAGGCTCCGCTACCGCATTTTACATCCAGCACGATGGAGCGGGTGCCTGCCGCCAGCTTTTTGCTCATGATGGAGGAGGCAATGAGGGGAAGGGAGTCTACCGTGGCGGTCACGTCCCGCAGGGCGTAGAGCTTCTTGTCGGCAGGTGCCAGATCGGCACTCTGACCGATGACGGCAAGTCCTACGCGCTCTGCCTGAGCTGCAAATTCCTCGGGGGAAAGGGAGGTGCGAAAGCCCGGGAAGGACTCCAGCTTATCCACCGTTCCGCCTGTGTGACCCAGACCCCGTCCGCTCATTTTGGCAACGACGCCACCTGCCGCCGCCACGATGGGCGCGACGATCAGCGTGGTCTTGTCGCCCACGCCGCCGGTGGAGTGCTTATCCACGCTGCGGTCTCCAAATTGGTCGAGACAAACGGTGTCCCCCGACCTTGCCATGGCTTCGGTGAGGGTGAAGGTCTCCTCGTCGGTCATGCCGTTAAACCAGATGGCCATCGTCAGGGCAGACATCTGGTAGTCGGGGATCTTCTCGTCGGTGTAGAGGGCGATCATTTCAAAGATCTCCTCACGGGTCAGCGCACCGCCGTGCTTTTTCTTTTCGATCAGGTCGTACATTCTCATGGGAAGACTCCTTGGGATCAGCAAAGATCCGCTTTTGAAAAACTTTCGGGGAAAAGGGTGGACAGCGTGAGTACCTTCGGCGTTTTGCCGTCGAAGAGGATCACGGGGAAATCGGGGGCGCAGAATTCGGACAGCACCTGACGGCACACGCCGCAGGGGGCGCAGTAAGCAGACACGTCTGCCCCCCTTTTACCGCCCACTACCGCCAGCGCGGCAAAGTCCCGCTCGCCCTTGTGGACGGCGGTGAAGATCGCCACCCGCTCGGCGCAGACGGTGGGGGTGTAGGAGGCGGACTCGATGTTGGCGCCGGTGTAAACGGTGCCGTCGGCGGCAAGAAGCGCCGCGCCTACGGCAAAGCCCGAATAGGGGCAGTAGCTTTTCTCTCTGGCAGACAGAGCCTCATTTACCAGAGCGTTGATCATATCTTGGTTCATCATATTATTCGTTCGTCAGCAGGGCGTAGACCTCGTCTCCGATGGTGTCAAAGCCAAGGAGCGTGCCGCGGTTTCGGGCAGGGAGGGATGCACCGTAGGTCAGGTAGGGAACGTATTCGCGGGTGTGGTCGGTGCTGTGATCCGAAGGATCGCAGCCGTGATCGGCGGTGATCATCAGCACGTCGTCGGGGCGCAGCTCTTTCACGAACTCGCCCAGCCAAGCGTCAAACTCGCTCATGGCAGTAGCGTAGCCCTCAGCATCCTGACGGTGCCCGTAGAGCATATCGAAGTCCACCAGATTGATAAAGCAAAGTCCGTGGAAATCTTTCTCCACAAGGGCGGAGGCGACCTCCATTCCCTCGCGGTTGTTGTGGGTGGGATGGGTCTCGGTGATGCCTGCCATGGTGAAGATGTCCCCGATCTTGCCCACGCCGATCACGTCGTAGCCCTCTCTCGACAGACGGTCGAGGACGGTTCCCGCAGGCGGTGTGAGCGAAAAATCGCGGCGGTTTTCGGTGCGGCGGAAGCTGCCCGCCTCGCCCTCGAAGGGGCGGGCGATGACTCTGCCCACGCCGTGCTTCCCTTGGAGCATCTCACGGGCGATGCGGCAGATCTCGTACAGCTGT
>CAZFJJ010000017.1:0-15545 GCA_964519075.1 uncultured Lachnospiraceae bacterium | reverse complement strand
TCTGAAGGCAGCCAAGGGCTACTGGGGTTCCAAGAGCAAGCACTTTAAGATGGCGAAGCAGGCTGTAATGAAGAGCGGTAACTACGCATTCATTGGCAGAAAGCTGAAGAAGAGAAACTTCCGTCAGCTGTGGATCGCTCGTATCAACGCTCAGGCGAAGGTAAACGGCATGAACTACAGCACCCTGATGCACGGTCTGAAGAAGGCAGGCATCGATCTGAACCGCAAGATGCTGGCTGAGCTGGCTGTCTCCAACAAGGACGCATTCGCTTCCCTGTGCGACAAGGCTAAGGCTGCTCTGTAAGAGATCAATTTATACCCGCGGCGCGGAGAGCATACTCTCCCGCGCGCGGGTTTCTTTCGTATTTTCAGCCTTTGGAGGCAACTATGGAAATCATCACCTCCCGCGCAAACCGACTGATCGTGGAGACGGCAAAGCTGCAGGATCGCAAGCACCGTCAGCGGGAAAAGCTGTTTTTCTTTGAAGGAAAGAAGCTGCTGGAAGAAGCGATCCGACAAAACGCCCCCCTCGTGCGCGTTTTCGTGACTGAGGAAAACACCGCACTCCTTCGGGATCTGCCTGCAGATGTTGAGCAATACACCGTCTCGCGGAGCGTTTACGAAAAAATTTCCGCAGAAAATTCACCCGAAGGGGTATTTTGCGTAGCAAGACATCTTGACAGATTGCATAAAATTGCTACAATATATAATATGACCGAGAAAGGCAGCCGTTTTATGGCGGTCAGCGTGCGCGATCCCGGCAATCTGGGCACCGTCATCCGCTCCGCGCGGGCGATGGGCATCGACTGTCTGATCTTAAGCTCCGACTGTGCTGACCTCTACAATCCCCGCACCATCCGCGGTGCGATGGGCGCGCTCTTTTCCCTGCCTACGCTCACCGTTGCCGACCCTGTCGGATCGGTCGGCGCTCTGCAAAAGAGTGGCTACGACGTGTATGCAGCGGCACTGACGCCTACAGCCTGTGACGTGCGAACGGTGGAGATCACTCCCAACACCTGCTTTATGGTAGGCAACGAGGGACACGGTCTGCCCGACGATCTGGTGGCTGCCGCCAACCGCGCGGTCATTATTCCCATGCAGAACGGCAGCGAATCGCTGAACGTGGCGGCTGCATCTTCCCTGCTTTTGTGGGAGATGGGAAAGATCTTACTTTGATTTCACTTATTTTTATCCGAAAGGAATGATTCCATGTCTGACGTCCGATACTGGCTGTGGCTGAGTTTGCGACTCTCTCCCGGAAGCAGCGCCATCGACACGGTACTCAAGCATTTTTCCTACGACGCCAAAGCCGTCTTCAAAGCGGAGCCGAAGGAACTTGAAAAGGTTCCGGGGCTGAAAAACGACGTGATCGACGCACTTGCCGACAAGTCGCTGGACGAGACCCGTGATATTTACGGTTGGTGTATGACCCAGAACGTGGGTCTGCTGGCTTACGACAGTCCGCTATACCCCGAACGTCTGCGCTCGATCCCGCATCCGCCGGTGCTTCTCTATTATAAGGGAAAGCTGCCCGATTTCGATAAGAACGTTTGCATTGCAACGGTCGGCACCCGCAAGATTTCCGAATACGGTCAGCGGGAGGGCTACATCATCAGTCGCGATCTGGCAATGGCAGGTGCGATCGTCGTCAGTGGTATGGCGCGTGGCGTGGACTCCATCTGTCACCGCGGTGCGCTGGACGCAGGCGGTCACACCGTCGCCGTGCTTGGTTGCGGTATCAATCGGGTCTATCCGCCCGAGAACGGTCCATTGATGGATGAGATCTCCCTTTCGGGTACGCTGCTCACCGAGTTCAAGCCCGATACGCCGCCCATCGGCTCCAACTTCCCGATCCGCAACCGCATCATCAGCGGACTTTGTCAGGGCGCGTTGGTAGTGGAAGCAGATGAAAAAAGCGGCGCGCTGATCACCGCCCGCACCGCAAGTCAGCAGGGGCGCGATCTATTTGCGCTTCCCGGCAAGGTGGATGAGCAGAACAGTCTGGGACCCAACTCGCTGATCAAGGACGGCGCCAAGATGGTCACCTGCGCTCGGGATATTTTGGTGGAATACCAGTTCTACTATCCCGACGTCATCCGGATAGAGAATCTTCCCGTATTTCTCCCCAGATTCGTAAGCGGCATCCATCAGCGCGAGCAGGTGATGAAGGCAACCAAGGTGCTGATCACCAAGGCCGCTACCGACGCCTGGTCGAAGGAAGAAAAAGAGAAAACAGAAAAGAAATCCTCTCCCGAAAAGAAGGCGAAATCCAAGAAAAAGGCTCTGCCTTCAGAGGACGAAGCGATTATCGAAGATCTCCCCTTCGCCGTGGAGGAGTCCGTTACGGAATCCGCTCCCGAGGAGATCGAGGTCCCCAAATTCATCGGCAAGATCCAGGCCGACATCCTCAAGCTGATGCCTCTGGATCATCCCGTTTCGGCAGACGATCTTGCCAAACAGGGGCAGGAGGTTTCCACCGTTCTTTCCGCCATGACTATGCTGGAGGTGGGCGGACTGGTTCGCTGTCTCCCCGGCGGGCTGTATCAACGGCTCAAATAATCACTCACACAACCCATGCCTTTCTCTGTCGGATACTCCGACGGAGAAAGGTGTCTACGGTCGGCGGTGCCGACAACGCATTACTACTGAAAGGAATTTCCGTATGCTTGTGAGCATATCGGAATGATGATAGATATGTCCAAACTGGTAATCCTCGAATCTCCCTCCAAAACCAAAACCGTCCAGAATTATCTGGGCTCCGGATACAAGGTCGTTGCATCCAAGGGTCACATCCGCGATCTGCCCAAGAGCACGCTGGGTGTGGATCTGGAGAACGGATTCGAAACCCATTATATCAACATCCGCGGCAAGGGTGATCTGATCAACGAACTGAAGAAGATGACCAAGAACGCCGACGAGGTTTATCTTGCAACCGACCCTGACCGCGAGGGCGAGGCGATCTCCTGGCATCTGGCAACCGCGCTTAAGATCCCCGAAAACAAGATCAAGCGCGTGACCTTCAACGCCATCACTAAAACCGTAGTACAGGATGCCATCAAAAATCCCCGTACCATCGATATGGATCTGGTCAACGCTCAGCAGGCTCGACGGATTCTGGACCGCATCGTGGGCTACAAGCTCTCCCCCTTCCTTTGGAAGACGGTGAGAAGCGGTCTTTCCGCGGGTCGCGTACAGTCGGTGGCTACCCGCATCATCGTGGAGCGGGAAAACGAGATCCGTTCCTTCGTTCCCGTAGAATACTGGACCATCACCGCACATCACAAGAATGATGCCGGTGCCGAGTTCACCTCCCGTTACTTTGGCCAAAACGGCGAAAAGCAGGAGCTGCACACCGGTGACGAAGCGGCTACCGTGCTGCAGTCCTGCGAAGGGCACCCCTTCATCGTCCGCTCGGTGAAGAACAGCTTGAAAAAGCGCAATCCTCAGCCTCCCTTTTCCACCTCCTCCCTGCTTCAGGATGCATCCCGAAAGCTGGGCTTCCAGTCTGCCAAGATCATGAAGGTAGCTCAGGAGCTGTACGAGGGCGTCGATCTGGGCGCTGAAAACGGTGGCGTTCAGGGTCTGATCACCTATATGCGTACCGACAGCCTCCGCGTTTCGCCCGAGGCTCAGGACGCTGCAAAGCAGTATATTCAGGACAAATACGGCAAGAAATATTGTCCCGACGCTGCTCGCAGCTATAAAACCGATTCGGAAGCACAGGATGCGCATGAAGCGATCCGCCCCGCCAACCTTTCATTTGAGCCTGCAAAGATCAAAAAGAATTTGACAGGCGACCAATTTAAACTCTATAAGTTGATCTGGGATCGCTTTATCGCCAGCCAGATGGCATCGGCAGAAATCGACACCGTTGCCGCCGACATTGATTGCAACGGCAATACCTTCCGTACCACCGGCTCGTCCGTCCGCTTCGCAGGCTTTTTGAAGGTTTACGAAGCGCTGGATTCCGGCGAAGAGGACGATAAGAAGCTTCCTCCGCTTGGAGAGGGCGAGATGCTGACCACCACCAAGGTCGCACCCGACCAGCACTTTACCGAGCCTCCCGCACGCTATAGCGAGGCTACGCTGATCAAATTCCTGAAGGATATGGGCATCGGTCGCCCCTCCACCTACGCCCCTACCATCACCACCATCATCTCCCGCGAATACGTTAAGCGGGAAGGTAAGGTGCTGCTGCCCACTCCTCTGGGTGAAGCTACCACCAAGCTGATGATCGAAAACTTCCCCGAGATCGTGGACTACAAGTTTACCGCACAGATGGAAAACGATCTGGATCGCATCGAGCACAATCAAAGCTCGATGGAGACCGTGCTTTCCTCCTTCTACGATCGCTTCAAGGTCTCGCTTGACAAGGCGTCCGAGACCGTTTCCCGCACCGACGTATCGCTTCCCGTGGTGGAGACCGATCTGATCTGCGACAAGTGCGGCAGTACGATGATCGTTAAGTCGGGACGATTCGGCAAATTCGCCGCCTGCCCCAACTATCCCGCCTGTAAGAACACCAGACCGCTGGACAAGGACGGTAAGCCCAAGGAGACCGCCGCGTCTGCCGCCGAGCCTACCGATATGATCTGTGAGCAGTGCGGCGCGCCCGTAGTAAAGCGCACCGGACGATACGGCAGCTTCTTTGCCTGCTCCAACTATCCCACCTGCAAATACACGGTCAAGATCCAGAACGAGATCGGCGTTCCCTGCCCCGACTGCGGATCTGCCATCGTTACCAAGCGAGCCAAGAACCGGATGCTCTTCTACAGTTGCTCCGGTTATCCCAAGTGCAAATTCTCCTCCTGGGATCTGCCTACCCCCGAAAAATGCCCCGACTGCGGCGCTATCCTGTATCTGAAAAAGGACAAGAGCAGCTACGTTTGCAAGACCGAAAAATGTGGCTACACCCGTCCGGGAGTGAACCATGACGGCAAAAATTAACGTGATCGGCGCAGGACTTGCCGGCTGCGAAGCGGCTTGGCAGGCTGCAGAGCTGGGCGCGCTCGTCACGCTGTACGAGATGAAGCCCCATAAGTATACCCCCGCGCATCACTATCCCGGCTTTGCGGAGCTGGTCTGTTCCAACTCCCTTCGCTCCCGTCAGTTATCCAACGCAGTAGGGCTTTTGAAAGCAGAGATGTCTGAGCTTAGCTCGCTGATCATGGAAGCCGCCTACGCATCCGAGGTGCCTGCCGGTGCCGCGCTCGCCGTTGACCGTCATCGGTTCAGCGAGTATATCACCGAGAAGATCCGCTCCCATCCCCGCATCACCGTGGTGGAACGGGAGCTGACCGAGCTGCCTACCGAGGGCATCACGGTGGTTGCCAGCGGACCGCTGACCTCCGACGCACTGTCGGCACATCTGGCAGCACTGCTGTCCGAAAAGTCGCTCTCCTTCTTCGATGCGGCGGCTCCCATCGTGGACGCCTCTACCATCGATATGGATAAGGCCTATCTCGCCTCCCGTTACGGCAAAGGCGAGGCCTGCTACATCAACTGTCCCATGAATCGGGAAGAATATACCGCCTTCTACGAAGCGCTGGTCTCGGCTCCCGAGGCTCCGCTGAAGGAGTTTGATAAGGAGCTGCAGTCCGATCTCACCGTCTTTGAGGGCTGTATGCCCGTGGAGGTCATGGCCAAGCGGGGCTTCGATACCCTGCTCTACGGTCCGCTGAAGCCCGTGGGTCTGCCAGATCCCAAGACCGGACGCGATCCCTTTGCGGTGATCCAGCTGCGCCAGGAGAATCTGGAAAAAACGCTCTATAATCTGGTAGGCTTCCAGACCCATCTGACCTTCGAAGCACAGAAGCGGGTCTTCCGAATGATCCCCGGACTGGAAAATGCGGAGTTCACCCGCTACGGCGTAATGCACCGCAACACCTTCTTAGACTCTCCCCGTCTGCTGGACGGTCACTACCGTCTGCGCAAGGACACGCGCATTCTCTTTGCCGGTCAGATGACCGGTGTAGAGGGCTATCTGGAATCCGCTGCCTCCGGTCTGGTGGCAGGCGTTACCGCCGCACTGGATGCGATGGGCAAGGACGTACCCGCGTTTTCTTCCCAAACCGCTATCGGTGCGCTGGCACACTACGTATCCTCTTCAGTTTCCTCCAATTTTCAACCTATGAACGTCAATTTCGGCATTATCGACCCTCTGGATCGCAAGGTCAAGGGCGGTAAAGCCCTTCGCAACGAAGCCATTTCACAGAGAGCGCTGACAGTCATCCGTGAGACTGCCGCTTCTCTTTCCGAACTCAAGCAAATCCTTAACTCAGAAAGGAACTAACCGTATGAAAATTATTCTGGACGCAATGGGCGGTGACAAGGGTGCCGTCGAAGTCGTAAAAGGTGCCGTTGAAGGCAAACGCGAGCTGAACGTCGACATTATTCTGGTCGGCGACGAAAACGTGATCCGCAAGATCGCTGCAGAACACAAGCTGGATCTGTCCGGCATCCGCATCGTTCACGCCTCCGACGTGATCGAGATGGAGGACGATCCTATGATCATTCGGAAAAAGGAAAACTCCTCCATGCGCGTGGCACTGAAGCTGCTCAGCGACGGCGAGGGGGACGCACTGGTCAGCTGCGGCAATACCGGCGCACTGCAGACCGGCGCAACGCTGTACGTCAAGCGCATCCGCGGCGTACACCGTGCCGCCATCGCAACGCTGCTCCCCTTGACCTCCCCCACGTTGCTTCTGGACAGCGGTGCCAACATCACCGTTACCGAGGAGCATCTGACCCAGTTCGGTATCATGGGCTCAGTATATATGGAAAAGCTGTACAAGCTGAAATCCCCTCGCGTTGGTCTGTTGAACAACGGATCGGAAGAGAAAAAGGGCACTCCCTTGCAGCAGGAGACCTATCAGTGGCTCAAGGATTGTGACGTCAATTTCATTGGCAACGTGGAAGGCAAGGATATTCCCTTCGGCAAATGCGACGTGCTCGTCACCGACGGATTTACCGGCAATATCGCCCTCAAATCGCTGGAAGGTATGGCAAGCTTCGTGGTAGGCAAGTTCAAGACCATCTTCAAATCGGGCATTCTGGGTCTTGCGGCTGCCGCTCTGATCAAAAAGAAGCTGGACGTGCTCAAGGCACAGATGGACACCCGCTCTCACGGCGGCGCGCCTCTTTTGGGTATATCCCGCGCCGTGATCAAGGCACACGGCAACTCCGACGCGCTTGCCATCAAGAACGCAATGCGTCAGGCCGTCAACTACGTCAACACCAACGTCATCAGCGAGATCAGCAAGCGCTGTGCCGCTGAATCCATGAAGCGGGAGCGGATGGAATGAGCCGTCCCCTCAGTCAACTGGAACAGCGCATCGGCTATCATTTCCGCAATATCACGCTGCTGAAAAATGCATTGATCCACTCCTCCTACGCCAACGAATCTGGCTCCAAGCATCCTGCGCTGGATTGCAACGAACGGATGGAGTTTTTAGGCGATACGGTGCTGTCTCTGTCGGTCAGCACCTATCTGTTCCGAAATTATCCCGATCTGCCCGAGGGCAATCTGTCCAAGATTCGCTCCTTCACCGTCTGTGAAAAGGCGCTGGCAGAATTTGCCACCGAGATCCAACTGGGCGATTTCCTGATGCTGGGCAAGGGAGAGGACAGCAACAACGGCAGACAGCGCCCTTCCATTATCTCCGATGCCTTTGAGGCTCTGATTGCCGCCATCTATCTGGACAGCGGTCTGGAGGATGCCCAAGCCTTCGTCTTGCGCTTTGCCGTTCCCCACATCGAGCGTCTGCTCAGCGAGCAGGTCACCGAGGATTATAAGACTGCACTGCAGCAGATCGTCCAGCAGGAGCAGGGCGAGAAGCTGGAATACGTGCTGGTAGAGGAAGAGGGTCCCCCTCATCAACGTATCTTTACGATGGAAGCACGGCTCAACAGCAACGTGATCGGACGGGGCGTCGGCTCCAGCAAGCGCGAGGCGGAACAAAGAGCTGCCAAGGAAGCGCTGACCCTGTTCGGCAAGCAATGAAGCATTGCACCATCCCCATTTTTGTACCTCATCTTGGCTGCCCCCGTCAATGCAGCTTCTGCAACCAAAAAACCATCACCGGCGTGCGTCCCATGACCCCTGACGACGCTCACCGTCAGATCGAAGCGCATCTGACCACCATCCCGCCGGATGCTACCGTGGAGATCGCCTTTTTCGGCGGCAGCTTCACCGCTATCCCGCAGGGTGAGATGGAAGCACTTCTGCAAATTGCCGCTCCATACGTGACATCGGGACTGGTATCGTCGATTCGGATCAGCACCCGCCCCGATGCCATCGACGGCGACGTGCTGTCGGTGCTTGCCCGCTACGGGGTAAAAACCGTCGAGCTGGGCATTCAATCCACCTCAGATCGGGTGCTTTCTGCCTGCAAACGAGGGCATACCGCCGAGGATACCCGCCGTGCGGCGAAGTTGATCGTCTCCCGCGGATTTGTGCTGGGCGGACAGATGATGATCGGACTGCCCTCCTCTACGCCTGCCGACGAGGTTGAGACGGCTCGTTCCATCGTGGCAATGGGCGCGAAGGAAGCGCGAATCTATCCCGTCGTGGTCTTTGCCGACACGCCGCTGGCTGCCGAGGTCGCCGCCGGTCTCTATACTCCGCTGACCGTCGAGGCAGCCGCCGAGCGCACCGTTACACCGATGGAGCTCCTGCTGGACGCAAGCATCAAGCTCCTGCGGGTGGGACTATGCGAGACCGCAAGTCTCCACAAACCCGGACAAGTGGTCGGCGGCGCCTGCCATCCCGCGTTGGGGGAGCTTTGCTACGCGGCGTTTTATCGCAAGCGCATGCGTGCAGAAATTGCCCAGCTTGCGCCTTGTGAACGATCAAATTTGAAAATATCCGTTGCGCCCGGCAAGCTTTCTATGGCGATCGGGCAAAAACGTTGTAATTATACGGCGATCCTGAACGAGTTTGCACCTGCATCTCTGCAGTTCGCCGAAGATCCCGCGCTGGTCGGTTTTGATCTGCGTGCGGATCTGCTCTCACAAGAGAAAGGATCATAAAAGTTTTATGCGACTCAAATCATTGGAGCTTCACGGGTTCAAATCCTTCCCCGACCGCACCAAGCTCAGCTTCGAATCGGGCGTGACGGTCATCGTCGGTCCCAACGGCAGCGGTAAATCCAACATTTCCGATGCCATCCGATGGGTGCTGGGTGAGCTCTCCACCAAAAACATCCGCGGCAACAAAATGGAGGACGTCATCTTCGGCGGTACCGACAGCCGTTCTCCCATGGGCTTTGCCGAGGTCTCGCTGACCATTCAGAACAGCGGTGAGAACCGCATTGATATGGATTACGACGAGATCACCGTCACCCGCCGCTACTACCGCTCGGGCGACAGCGAATATCTGATCAACAATAAAGTCGTTCGTCTGAGAGACATCGTCGAGCTCTTTATGAATACCGGTATCGGCAAGACCGGCTACTCGATGATCGGTCAGGGACGAATTTCCGAGATCATCTCGCAAAAGAGCGAGGATCGGCGTATCATTTTCGAAGAAGCCGCCGGAATATCCAAATACCGCTACAAGAAGCACGACGCCGAAAAGCGTCTGGCAGAAGCCGAGGGCAATCTGGAGCGGGTGCAGGACATTCTCTCTGAGCTATCCTCCCGCATCGGTCCTCTGGAAAAGGATGCGGCAAAGGCGAAGATCTATCTGGAGCTGTACGAGGAAAAGAAGGCGCTGGATATCGGACTGGCGGTCTACGATCTGTCCACCATCACCTCCCGTCGCGAAATCGCCGATCGGGATTTCGTGGTAGCGACCCGCGAGCTGGAGATCCTGGACGACACCATCGCATCGCTGGAAAAGCGCGAGGAAGCACTCCATCAGGAGCGGCAGGATAATCAGGCCGCCTACGCCGAGGCGATGCAACACGAAGGCGATCTGGCGGGACGCTTCTCTGCGCTCCACGCAGAGCTGATGGTCAGCCGAACCCGTCTGGAGCATTTGGGACAGACGCTGAGCGAGCTTCGGGACAAATACCGTCTGACCGAGGCGCAGATCGCCGAAAAGCAGGCGGAAATCGTAAAGCTGAACGAGAATGCAACCGCCAAGGAAGCCGAGCTTTCCGCGCAAAGGGCAGCGTACGCCGAAACCGAGGCTGTGCTGGAGTCCGCACGGCTGGAAAGCATTGCGACAGGACGTCGGTTCGACGCGCTGGCACAGCAGAAAGAGGCGATCGGACAGGATTTGACCGCCATCCGCATCAAGCTGTCGGCGCTGGACGTGGCCAAAACCACCAGCGACTCCCGTCAGGAGGAGTATTCCGAGCAGATTGAGGCAACCCGTCAAAAGCTCACTTCCCTATTCAATAAACAGACCCTATCCAAGGATAATCTGCGGGTCTACGAAGAAAAACAAACCGAAAAGCAATCCGCGCTGGACAAAGAACGGGAGCGCGCCGCTATGCTGCGTGCCTCGCTGGATGCTTCCGTAAGGGAGCAAAACCGACTGGCAGGCGAGATCTCGTCCCGTCAGCAGAGAGCGTCAACTCTCCGTCGCATGGAGGAGCATTTCGAGGGCTACAGCCGAAGCGTCAAATTCCTTGCCGAGGCAACGAGAAACGGACGGTTATCCGGCATCTGCGGCACCGTATCACAGCTGATCGCGGTTGACCGCCCCTACGCTCTTGCCATTGAGACTGCGCTGGGTGCCAATATCCAGAATATGATCGTGGAGGACGAAGCGGCGGCAAAATCTGCTATCGCTCTTCTGAAGCGGGAAAACGCAGGCCGAGCGACCCTTTATCCGCTTACTTCCGTAAAAGGTTCTAATTTTAACGGTGATCTGAACGCACTTGCCCGTCAGGACGGCTTCGTGGGACTGGCATCCGATCTGGTGCGCTACGACAGTCGCTACCGCGGCGTGATCTCCTTCCTGCTGGGGCGCACACTTCTCTTTGACAATCTGGACAACGCCACCCGATCTGCCAAAGCATCGGGCTACCGTCATCGGATCGTCACCCTGGACGGTCAGATCATCAACGCAGGCGGCTCCTTCACCGGCGGTTCCGCCGCACGCGAGAGCGGTATTCTGACCCGCTCCGCAGAGATCGAGGAGATCGTTTCTCAGCAGAAGACGCTGGAGGAGCAATTGTACGCGCTGCAGGCCAAGTCCAAGAAGAACGAGGACGCAGTAGCAGAGGCTGAACGGGAGATTGAATCGCTCAGCTCCGAGCTTTCGCTGATCTCTATTCTGTACAACTCCGAAAAGTCCAATCTGACCATGCTGGAAGGACGGATGCGGGAGGAAGAACAGAATCTGAAGGAACTGTCCACCGCCAGCGGCCGTCTGGACGAAGCGGAAGCCGAAAAACTGCTGGAAGCAGAAGCACTCCGCGCAGAAGAGTCAACCCTTACCGTAAAGCTTACATCCCTATCCGCAGAAATGGAACAGGTACAGCAAGAAAAGAACCGCACCGCCGTTCTGCTGGAAGAGTGTATCTCCCGAAAAAACGCCGGACTGGTGACCATCTCGGTACAGACTAAGGAGCAGGAGCGCATCCGCGAGCGGATCGACGAGGCACGGTCGCAGATCACCCTACTGTCCGAGGAACTGCTTCATTCCACCGCACGGCAAGCGTCGGTGAAGGAAGAGCAGACCGCACTTGCCCAAAAGATCGTCGAGAGCGAAGCTGCCGCCGAGACGCTGAACGCCGAGATCGGATCGATCAAGTCCAAGGGCAAGTCGCTGACCGAGCGTTCGCTGGAGCTGGAACAGCAGGCAGCGGCTCTCAGACAGGCATCCCGCGAGAAGGCAAGCGAGCGGGAACGTCTCTTCCGCAACTATACGACGCTGGAATCGGTTCTCGACCGCATCAACGCCGAGCAGGACAAGCTGACCGAAAAGCTATGGGAGGAGTACGAGCTGACCTACGCAGAGGCGTGCGAAAAGGTCACTACCCCCATCACCGAGGAGAATCGCGCCCCCTCTATCACCCGTCAAAACCGTCTGCGCTCCAAGATCCGCGAGCTGGGCTCTGTCAACGTGGGTGCCGTAGAGGAATACAAGCAGGTCAAGGAGCGGTACGAGCTGCTCAGCACCCAGGTAGACGACCTGAACAAAGCCAAGCGCGACTTTGCCGACATCATTGAAAAGCTGGAGACCGAGATGTGCCAGCGATTCACCGACACCTTTGAAAAGGTCAACGAGAACTTCAAGGAGGTCTTCGTTCAGCTGTTCGGCGGCGGTAACGCCAATCTGTCGCTGTCCGATCCCGCCAACGTACTGACCAGCGGTATCGAGATCGAGGTGGCGCCTCCCGGTAAGATCATCAAGAACCTGAAGCTGCTGTCGGGCGGCGAACAGGTCTTCGTGGCGATCGCTATCTTCTTCGCCATTCTCAAAGTGAATCCTTCCCCCTTCTGCCTGCTGGACGAGATCGAATCTGCGCTGGACGAGGTCAACGTCGACCGCTTTGCCGCATACGCCAGAATGTTCTCGGACAACACGCAGTTCATCATCATCACCCACCGCCGCGGCTCTATGGAAGCGGCTGACACGCTCTACGGCGTCACGATGCAGGAAAAGGGCATCTCTAAGGTGCTGTCCATGAACGTGAGCGAAGTAGAACAAAAATTAGGAGTAAAACTGTAATGGGATTTTTTGAAAGACTCAAAAACGGTCTTCTGAAGACCAAAAACGCGCTGTTCGGCGGGCTTGGTAATCTCTTCCGCCGCGGCATCGACGAAGATACCCTGGAGGAATTAGAGGAGCTGCTGATCTGCGCAGACGTAGGCTACAACGCCACCGAGGAGATCATCGAAAAGCTCCGGGAGCGCACGAAGATAGAGAAGGTCAAGGACGCTCCCACCGCTATTGCGATACTCAAGGAGATCCTTGTGGAGATGATCGGCGAAAAGCAGCCGCTTGCTATCGAGCCCTCCCCTGCTGTGATCCTGGTCATCGGTGTCAACGGCGTGGGCAAGACCACATCCATTGCCAAGATCTCCCATCTGCTGAAGGGCGAGGGCAAAAAGGTTCTTCTGGCCGCTGCCGACACCTTCCGCGCAGGTGCCATCGATCAGCTGCAGGTATGGGCAGATCGCGCCGAAGTAGAATTGATCAAGCAGTCGGAAGGCTCCGATCCTGCCGCCGTAGTTTACGACGCCATCGCCGCTGCCAAAAAGAGGGGATCTGACGTATTGATCGTAGATACCGCAGGCCGTCTGCACAATAAGAAGAACCTGATGAACGAGCTGGCCAAGATCAACCGCGTCATCGACCGCGAGCTGCCCGGCGTCACCCGCGAGACTTTGCTGGTGCTGGACGCTACCACCGGTCAGAACGCCGTCAACCAAGCGAAGGAGTTCAAAAACGCCGCAGACATCACCGGTCTGGTGCTGACCAAGCTGGACGGCACCGCCAAGGGCGGTATCATCTTCTCCATCAAGGAAGAGCTGGATCTGCCCGTGAAATTCATCGGCGTGGGCGAAAAAATGGACGATCTGCAGGTCTTCGAGCCCTCTGCATTCGTTGACGCGCTCATCGACGACTAAAGGGTAATACTATGTTGAAAATCGTACTGGCATCCCGGAACGCCCATAAGATCCGGGAGATCAAGGAGATCCTCTCCGCCGCCGCAGGTCGCGAGCTGGAGATCCTCTCTCTCGACGACATCGGCGTTTCCGGTGACATCGAGGAAAACGGCACTTCCTTTGAGGAAAACGCCAAGATCAAGGCTTCCCTGCCCGCTTCCATGGGCTATATCGGCATCGCCGACGACAGCGGTCTGTCGGTAGACGCACTGGGCGGCGAGCCGGGCATCTACTCCGCTCGCTACGCAGGTGAGCCCTGCAACGATCGGAACAACAACGATAAACTGCTCCGCAATATGGAGATGGTCACCGACCGCACCGCACGATTCGTCAGCTGCGTAGCGGCCGTCCGTCCCGACGGACAAGCGCTGGTATGCCGCGGTGAATGCCCCGGCACTATTCTGCACGCTCCGCAAGGCAGCGGCGGCTTCGGTTACGATCCGCTCTTCTGGTACGAGCCTCTACACAAGACCTTTGCAGAGCTGACGCCCGAAGAAAAAAACTCCATCAGCCATCGCGCAAGAGCTCTGGAGCAGTTCTGCAAAGAATTTATCACATTTTGGGAGGACTCACAATGACCAGCAAACAACGTGCTTATCTTAGATCCATGGCGACCTCGCTGCAGCCCATTTTTCAGGTTGGCAAGGGCGAGATCTCCGAAAATATGACCGAGCAGATCTCCAACGCTCTGGAAGCGAGAGAGCTGATGAAGGTGAAGGTACTGGAAAACAGCCTGTACACCGCCAGAGAAGCTGCCGAGATCATCGCCGAGATCACCGGAGCTGAGGTGGTTACGGTAATCGGTAATAAATTCGTGCTTTACAGAGAATCCGAAAAGCACAAGAAGATCGATCTGTCGGCGGTCTGACGGTATGGCACCTCAGAAAACTCTGGGAATTTACGGCGGCACGTTTTCGCCGCCGCATATCGGTCACGTCAGCGCAGGTCTTGCTTTTCTGCGTCAGCTCAAATTAGATCGTCTGATCATCATGCCCGCCCGCATTCCGCCTCACAAGCCCGACGGCGGAATCGATCCGATCCACCGTCTCAGAATGACCCAACTGGCTTTCGAGGACGCGCCCGAGTACGGCGACACTCTCTTCGTCTCCGATTGGGAGATGACCCGCAAGACGGTCAGCTATACGGCTGAAACCCTGCGTTTTTTCCATATGCAGGGCTACAAGCTGTACTTTCTCTGCGGCACCGATATGTTCCTGTCGCTGGACAGATGGTACCGTCCCGAGATGATCTTTTCGCTGGCGACCATTGCTTACGTGCGACGGGAGGACGAAACGCCTGCCGTCCGTCAGATGATCGACGATGCAAAATATAACTATCGCATCAAATACAACGCAGAGCCTGTGGAGATCGTCACCAAGCCCATCGAGATCTCCTCCAGCGAGATCCGTGCGGGGCTGGAATCGGGCGACGACGTCAGCGATCTGCTCCCTGCCGCCGTACTGGACTATATTCGCGTGCGCGGGCTCTATCTGTCCGATGAAAGGAACGATTCCCATGAATGATCTCTCCGTTTTGGAAGAACGCATCGCCGAGCGCCTGGACGACTACCGTATGGCGCATACCAGCGCAGTACGGGACGAATGCCTGCGGCTGGCCGTGCTGTTTGGGCTATCCGAGCGGGATACAGCACTCCTTGCAGAAGCCGCGCTGCTCCACGACTCCACCAAAGCTCTGCAGATCGCAGAACAGGCAACGCTGGCGCAGATTCTGGGCATCGAGCTGACCGAAGACGATCTGGACAGCCCTGCTACCCTACACGCCATCACCGGCGCGGCAATGGCGCGGGTGGATTTCGACGCTCCGGTTGCCGTCACCGCCGCTATCGCCTGCCACACTACCGGCAAGGAGAATATGACCCTCCTTGACAAGCTGCTCTTTCTTGCCGATTACATCGAGCCTACCCGCAAGTTCGAGGACTGCATCCGCGTGCGACGCTATTTCTACGAGGAAGCAGA
>CAZFJJ010000016.1:0-16283 GCA_964519075.1 uncultured Lachnospiraceae bacterium | reverse complement strand
TTACCGGCATGAAGGCCAAGCTCCGCAGGGTGAAGAATCTCGGACTTGTGGTCATCGACTACCTAGGTCTGATGCAATCCGACCGAAAGATCGAAAACCGCGTCAACGAGGTTGCGGAAATCTCCCGTAATCTGAAGGTATTGGCAAAAGAACTGAACGTGCCGGTCATCTGCTGTGCACAGCTCTCCCGTGGCCCCGAGTCCCGTACCGACAAGCGTCCTATGCTGTCCGACCTCCGTGACTCCGGTGCCATCGAGCAGGACGCCGATATCGTCCTCTTCCTCTACCGCGACGAGTATTATAAGGAAGATCCCGACAAACAGAACACCGCCGAGGTCATCGTTGCCAAGAACCGTCACGGCTCTACCGGCAAGGTAGAGGTGGGCTGGTTCGGTCAATATACCAAGTTTACCACGTTGGATACCGAGCGCGGAGGCGAGGAATGATCCCCTGCCACTCCGCGGTCGATGGTGCATTCTGTGCGTATATGGAAACGCATCCCCGACGCGGTCTGCTGATCGCACTGTCGGGGGGAGCCGATTCGGTGGTATTGCTCCACCTCGCTTCCCGTTACAGGGAGCGATTTGGCTATCGGCTGGAGGCTCTCCACGTCCACCACGGCATCCGCGGTGCGGAAGCCGATCGGGATCGGGAGTTTTGCATTGAATACTGCCAGCGCCTCTGCATTCCTCTGACCGTGCGTGAATACGACGTTCCTTCTTTGGCTACGCTCGAAAAGACGGGACTGGAAGAAACCGCCCGCAAATACCGCTATCTTGCGCTGGAGGAGTGCGCCGCCGCCCATGATCTGGACGGCATCGCCACGGCGCATACTGCTACGGACAATATGGAAACGGTGCTGCTGCAGCTGACGCGCGGCACCGCATCCCTTCACGGCATCCCGCCCACGCGGGGTGCTTATCTCCGTCCGCTCCTGACGGTCACGCGGGAGGGGATTCTTTCCTATTTGAATGCGTATGCTCTTCCTCACGTGGAAGACAGCTCCAACGACTCCGACGCATACAGCCGAAATCTGATCCGCCATCGGGTGCTGCCCGTTTTGCGGCAGCTGAACCCCCGCGCGGAGGAAGCCTTCGGCAGAGCGGTCGCCAACGCCCGAGAGGACGACGACTATCTGCAAGCCCTTGCGCTCCCTGCCGCACGGCGCGGTAACGTGAGTGAGCTGGCAGCACTCCCCGCACCTCTGCGCTCCCGTGCGCTGATCGCACGCTGTCAGCTATTGGGGATCTGCGGACTATCCGAGGTTCACGTAAACGCATTGGTGCGCTTGTGCTCCGATGCAGTTCCCCATGCATCCCTGTCTCTGCCGGGCGGAGCGGTTGCGGTAGAGGACGGACTGCTGGTGAAAAAATCCGCTGCGCCCGCTATGGGTGATTGGGAAGTTGAATTGCGGATGGGCGAGAATCCGCTCCCGGACGGATCGATCCTCTGCGTTTTCCGCGAAAATGAAGAGGAAACTCAAAAATACATCGCTCATCAACAAAATATTTACAAATTATTGATAAACGCGACTTTGAATTTTGCTACAATAGAAGGAACGATGGTCGCCAGAGCCAGACGGTCCGGTGACCGCATCCGTTCGGGCGGAATACACCGCCGTGTGAAGAAACTGTTTTGCGATGCGAAGATTCCCGTGGCTGACCGTAGCTTTTCGCCGGTGATCTGCGACCGTAACGGGATCCTTTGGATCCCCGAGCTCTGCCGCGTCCGCGACGGCGCAATGAAAGACGGAACGTCTTGCATCCATCTGATCTGGTGTAAAAACGGCTGACGGCTCTGCAGCATCCAAAGTTTTCCGGCATACGGACGCCATACTGCTACGTCCGCGTATTTATATTTCGCACAATATCTTTTGGAGGAAATTTATGAAGGGTCTAAAAAACCTACTGTTCTACGCAGTTCTCTTGATCGGAGCAATCTTCTTGCTCTATATGTTTACGGGAACAGGCGGCGAGGAACTGCAATATTCACAGCTTGTGGATTACTTCCGCAATATCGGCACAGACAAGGAAGCCATCAAGGAGTTCCAGCTGGAAAGCGATAACACGCTGACCTTCGTCACCACTGCGAACAAAAAGTATTCCTATATCATACAGGATCGCGATATTTTCCTGGATGACTGCTACGTCTACGTAGTTGCGTATAACGAGGTCGCTAACGCTGATCTCGAAGACGACATCCAGCCGATGACTTACGACATCGTAGAGCCTACGATCATTCCGTGGTGGGTCAGCATCCTGCCCTACGTTGCCATCGGCGGTATCTTGATTTTCGTCTTTATCTACGCTATGCGCGAAGCAAGCGGCGGTAAGGGCAGCAAGATCAACAGCTTCGGAAAATCCAGAGCTAAGGTCAATACCCCTGACGCGAAAAACAAGGTTTTGTTCTCTGACGTAGCAGGAGCAGAGGAGGAAAAAGAAGAGCTCCGCGAGATCGTGGAATTTTTGAAGGATCCCGTGAAATTTACTAAGCTGGGTGCAAAGATCCCCCACGGCGTTCTGCTGATGGGCCCTCCCGGTACCGGTAAGACCCTGCTGGCCAAAGCCGTGGCAGGCGAAGCGGGCGTTCCCTTCTACTCCATCTCGGGCTCCGACTTCGTGGAAATGTACGTGGGCGTCGGTGCTTCCCGTGTCCGCGATCTGTTTGAAACCGCACGCAGACATCCCGCCAGCATCATCTTTATTGACGAGATCGACGCCGTCGGCCGTCACCGCGGCGCTGGTCTGGGCGGCGGCCACGACGAGCGCGAGCAGACCCTCAACCAGCTGCTGGTGGAGATGGACGGCTTCTCGGGCAGCGAGGGCGTGATCGTTATGGCTGCCACTAACCGTCCCGACATCCTGGATCCTGCCCTGCTCCGTCCCGGACGCTTTGACCGTCAGGTCACCGTCAACTACCCCGATCTGAAGGGACGCGAGGAGATCCTGAAGGTACACGCTCGCAACAAGCCCTTTGAGGAGGACGTGGATCTTGCCACCGTTGCCAAGTCTACCGTGGGCTTTACCGGTGCCGATCTTGCCAACCTGCTGAACGAAGCCGCTCTGCTGGCCGCTCGCCGCGGTAAGCATCTGATCGGTATGAACGACATTGAGGACGCTACTATGAAGATCGTGGTAGGCACTCAGAAGAAATCCTGGAAGATCAAGGACAGCGACAAGCGCAAAACCGCTTATCACGAGGCCGGACACGCCATTCTGGCGCACGTTCTGCCTACGCAGGATCCCGTGCATCAGATCTCTGTCATCCCCAGCGGCAGAGCCCTGGGCTACACGCTGAACCTGCCTAAGGAAGACAAGTACAGCGTTTACAAGCAGGAGATGAAGGAAAACATCGCCATGCTGCTGGGCGGCAGAGCCGCAGAGAGCATCATTTTCGGCGACGTATCCGGCGGTGCATCCAACGACATCCAGCGCGCTACCGCGATTGCGCGAAAGATGGTCACTCAGTACGGCATGAGCGACAAGCTGGGTCCCATCGCCTTCGGCAGCGGTAACAGCGAGGTCTTCCTGGGGAAAGAACTGGGTGAGACCCGCAATTATTCCGAGGAGATCGCCGCGATGATCGACAGCGAGATCCACGCCATCGTCAGCGAGTCTTACGATCTGGCGATCCGCCTTCTGAACGAGCACATCGACAAGCTCCACTTCATCGCCGACTTCCTGGTTCGTTACGAGACCATGGACGAGGGTCAGTTCGATGCCGCCATGAACGGCAATCCCACCATGGAGGAGCTGGCCGAAATGGTAGATGCCCGTCGACGCAAGAGCCAGGCGGAAAACGAAGAAAAGGCTCGTCTCGATCAGATCGAGGCCGAGCGCAAGGCTGAGGAAGAAGCCAAGCGCGCCGAGGAAGAGCGCGCAAAAGTCAAATCTGACGACGATGAAGACGGCGAGGACGACGAGCAAAAGCCTCCCCGCGACGGAATGTTCCCCGGCTTCGACGACTAAATCAATTTTCGCATCCAAGAGGCTGAGTCATTAACATAGCCAAAAAAGCGGTTGCTTTATACCGAAAGGTATTAAGCAACCGCTTGCTTTGTTGGTAACCGTTTTTCATAGCAAAAGGCTGAGTCATTCGCTTCCCCCCAAAAAGCTTTTGACTCAGCCCCTTTGGATTGTTGTAACTACTTCGCTACCCAGGTCAGGGTACCGCCGTAGTTTTGCCGCTTCGCAGCCGTCCAAGTGCTGTTGCCCGAGGGGTAGTAGACCGTGGCGGTGGTTTGATAGAACGCTTCCCATTCAAATTCAGGAGCATTCCCGGTAAACGTGATGCTTGGCATACTTGTACATGCGCCAAATGCTGCCCAGCCTAAATAAGTAACCCCTTTTCCGAGAGTAACGATTTTCAAAGCTGAACAATCACCAAATGCGCCATCGCCGATGATTTCCACACTATTCGGAACTGTAACAGCAGTCAGACTCGTACACCCCCAAAATGCACTCATACCAATTTCAACAACTCCATTTCCGATACTGAGCGTTTTCATACCGGTACAATCACAGAATGCTTTGACGCCGATCATATCAACCGTTCCGGGGATAGACACACTGGTAAGCTGAATACAATATTCGAATGCGCTTTCTCCAATCGTTTGCAGACTATTTCCAAGGCTAACACGCGTAAGAGATGTGCACCAATAAAAGGCGAACTCACCAATTTCTGTCAAACCGGTCGGCAAGGTTACAGAAGCCAATGAAATACAGCCTGCAAACGCCCAACCTTCAATCATTTTGAGCGAACTGGGGAAGTTTATGCTCGTCAGATAAGCACAATTCATAAATGCGCCACCGCCGATGCTTTCACAGACACTTCCGCTGGCAAAAACCACCTTTTTCACAAATATTTCACATTCATCATATGTATACCGGTAGAACAACTGCGCAGGAATTCTCTTTACTTTCGAGCCTACCGTAACTGTAAAGCCTCCGGATTCCGCACCTGCATCCAAGAAAAAGTTGAAATATTCCGAATCCAAAATATCATCCATCTCAATTGCATTGAAAAACAGATTCGTCAATTGAACACACTCTGCAAACACATTCTCTCCAATGGTTTTGAGATTCTCGGGAAGTGTAACACTCTTGAGTCCGGTACATTGCCAAAATGCACTCTCGCCAATTGTGATAACACTTGCCGGAAACACAATTTGAGTCAGACTACTGCATTGTGCAAATGCAGAATTTCCAATGTACAAACACTGGCTACCTGATTCAAATACCACCGACTTGATATTAGCAGCTGAATAACCGAATAACCAATCTGGAATTCTCGTCACTTGAGCGCCAATCGTAACGGTAATACCATCTCCAGAAGTGCCAACATTTCCAAAGGAAGTATCAGCGTAATACGAATCCGCAACATCCAATTCAATTGCATTGAAATAGATTTCCTCCAATGCTGTACAATTGAAGAACTCCTGACACAGTTCCGTTACTAGAGACGGAATAGTAATCCTTTTCAATGCGGTACAGTTATAAAATGTCGCACCGCCCAGTTCTGTCAAGCTTTCTGGCAAATTAACTTCTGTTAAAGATGTGCAACCGGAAAATGCGCTTGTACCAATTATTCTCAATTGACTCGGGAAGGTGAAATCTGCAAGGCTTGTACAGCCTTCAAACGCACAATTTCCAATTTCCGTAATTTCATTGGTTAATACAATCTCGGACAAACTGGAGCAATACATGAAAGCTCCAGTTTCAATCTTAGTAAGATGTTTCGGTAATATAGCACGTTCAAGCGAAGTGCACGATTCAAATGCATATTCGCCGATGGTTAATATACTATCAGGCAATACAATTTCTTTGACATTCCCCAGATACGCAAACGCCATATAGCCTAATTCCTCACAAACACTCCCCGCTTCAAATTGAATTGAAGTAACATTTAACATTCCGCTAAATAATGCGCTGGGAATCCGTGTTACCTGTTTACCAATCGTAATTGCAATACCGTTTCCATTTGTTCCCGCATCCCGGAAAATATCAAGATAAAAATCCAAATCCTCCATGGAAATGGAATTAAAATAAATATTTTCCAATGCAGAACAGCCTTCAAAGGTACTTTCGCTGATCACCGTCACACCGGTGGGAATAGTAATTGCCGCAATCGACGAGCATCCATAGAAGGCATAGGCACCAATCGTCCGCACACCGGTGGGAATAGTAATTGCCGCAATCGACGAGCATCCATAGAAGGCGTAGGCACCAATCGTCCGCACGCCGATGGGAATGGTGATCTCCTCCAATCCGTGACAGTGAGAGAAAGCGTCTCTTCCGATTTCGGTGCACACGCTTCCCTCTTCAAAGACTACCGTCTTCACATAGGGGAAATAGGTGCTGGAATACATATACGCCGAGAACAGACTGCCCGGGACGCGAGTGACACCCGCATCCACATATACCGTCATACCGCCCGATGCCGTACCTGCATTGTCAAAGACGCCGCCGTAGGCAATATCGTTCATGGCAACCGCATCGAAGTAGAGAGTTGTCAGACCGGTACATTCCCGGAATGCGAAATCGCCCAGAGTCTTCACGCCCGAGGGAATGGTGATCTCGGTCAGCTCGTCGCAATAAGCAAAGGCATAGGTGCCGATTTCACTGCACTGACTGCCACTTGCAAAGGTGACCGATACAATCTTCGGTGCTTCGCTCGTGTAGTACGGACAGAACAGGTACGCGGGAATCTTCTCCACGTTTGCGCCGATCACAACCGAAATACCGTTTCCTTGACTGCCTGCATAGCCGAAGGTGTAATTGTTCGACTCAAGATCCTCCAAAGCGGTTGCATTGTAGTAGATCCACTCCAGCGCAGTACAGTTGTAGAAGGCTTGCAAGCCAAGCGTTTGCAGACTTGCGGGCAGGGTGATCTCCATGAGCGCCGTACAACCGTTGAACGCGCCCTTGTCGATGGTCTTTATGCCGTCGGGCAGCTGCAGCCAAGAGAGATTCTTGCAATCTCTGAAGGCCCAAGCACCGATGGTCTGCAGGTTGCCTTCAGCAAACTGCACACTCTTCAAATCGGTATATCCAAAGGCATAGCTGCCGATGGTCATCAGCGATGCGGGGAATCGAACCGATACCAGTCCGTCCACCTGTCGGAAGGCATGATCGCCGATTTCCCGGCAAACGCTTCCCTCTTCAAAGACTACCGATCCGATCAGAGGCGCATGGGCAGAGGACTGATTGGAGTAGAACAAATAGGCAGGGATTCTGGTCACCTTTGCGCCTACCGTAACTACGATGCCGTTAGTGTTGGTGCCGGCATAGGAGAAGACATCGTTGCTGACGCTTATATAGTTTTCATTGATGCCGGTCAGACTCAGATCATTCATTATAATGGCGTTGAATTTGATCCGCTCCAGCGCAACACAGCCGTAGAATGCCTGATCACCCAGTATTTGCAAGCGCTCGGGTAGGGTGATCTCAATGAGCTTACCGCAGTCAAAAAATGCGCGGGAGCCAATGGAACAAACACTGTTAGGCATGGAGATAGTGGCGAGATCGATACAGCATTCAAATGCGGAGGATGCAATTGTAAGTACACTTTCAGGAAGAGTCACAGCTACAATCCCACTCTCGTAAGCAAACGCCGCGCTTCCTATCTCCTTCACGGGCAGACTGTTATATTCCGCCGGAATCACAATATCCGTATCTGTACAACTTCCCTTCCCCGAGACGATGTAGTAGGTTTCGTCATCGCTGAGGGTATATGCAAGTCCCTTGGAATAATACACCTCTACTTCGCCGCAGCGAGTGCAAATACCATCAACGAACTCGTGTCCCTGCGCTTCAATGACTTTCTGTTCTATACGCACCTCGCCACAACCGACGACCGCGCAGATAACACCGCCGGTCAGACCGTTTTCAGTACAGGAGGCGGGAGTGCCCAGCACATAAGTGACGGCTTTGTGAGCGTGTGCAGAGGAGCTGGCTTGTGTAACATAATAATCACAGTTGATACAGCAATACGCGATATGGTGAATATACAGATCCTGATCATCGCCTTCGATGACCTGAATCACGACTTCCGCTTCGGTAGACAGGACGTGGTTTAGCTTCTCCACACTGCGGCTATCGGAGTGTCCGCAGGCGGTACAAACACGGATCTCCTCACCCTCGGCTGTACAGGTAGGCGCATTAGTAACGGCATAGTCTCCGTAGAGATGGACGGAATCTCCGCTGACGCTTGCGCAACCGTTATTCAAGCATTCATAATAATGTCGGCTGTCGGTAACTGTATACTCATTGCTCCACATATGCCCCATCGCAGTGCCGGACGGATAAGTGGTCGTGCCTGCTTTGCCGCAATAGGCGCAAGCGTAGAAATAGTATGCAGGACTTTCGCAAGTGGCGTTGGACGCCAGATGCTCGTTAGATTGCACACTGTAATTATGCACTCCGTAGCTGCCGTATATCTCTCCGCAGGCGGTACAGACTGCTTTCTCCAGACAGGTTGCCGTTCCGCCGAAATGAGCGGATTTTCCGTCGGTCTCACCACAGCCCGTTCTGTTGCACTCCAGCCAGTGGTAACTGCCATCGTAACTGTATTCGGTACTCCAATCGTGTCCCAACGGATCTACGGTAAAGGTGGCGGTACCTGCTTTTCCGCAGACACAGGAGTAATAATAGATACCTTGCGTCTCACAATCAACCGCGCGAACCAGGTAATCCTCAATTTCCACGCACATCACATAGTTGTGCTCGATAGTCTCTCCGTACTCCGAACCGCACAGTGCGCAGATCGCCCGCTCCGTGCAGGTCGCCATGCCGCCGTCGTGGACTCCCTTGGCACTTTCTTCACCGCATACGGTACACTCGTACCAATGGTTAGTCTCGTCCGAACTGAATTTGTCGCTCCAGATATGCTGGGTAGTGCGGAAACTGCCGCAGACGTTACAGTCAGTATCGCAATCGTGATCATATCTGTGCGCTGCCGATTCGTCGGTTTCGCCGCAGACGTCGCATACGCGCCAATGGTTCGCTCCGTCGAAGCTATATTCGCTCTTCCAGGTATGCCGGATCTCTCGCACCCTTCCGCAGACGTTACAGTCGGTATCACAGGAATGATCGTAATCGTGCGTTTCTTTCTCACCGTCCGTACCGCAAGCTGTACACTGCAGCCAGTGATCGGAAGTGTCGGAGGAATGTTCGTCGCTCCAAGTGTGATCCAGCATTGCAAGATCGCGTTCTTCGCTCCATCCGCAGACGATACAGGAGCGTTTCTCTTTGCCAATCGACGTGCAGGTGGGAGTAACCGTTTCTTCGTACTCGCCACAGGTATGCGACGCTCTCTCGCTAACGCTGCCGCAACCGTTCAGGCATACAAGATAATGCTCGGCTGACAAAGACGTGTATTCCTCGCTCCAATTATGCCCCAGCGCCTGACCGTAAGCCACTCCGCAGTCTGCACAGTCAGCGGCCTCGGTACAGGTTGCCGTTCCGCCTAAGTGAGCGGTCTTTTGGAGAACTGCACCGCATACGGTACACTCGTACCAGTGGTACATACCATCCGTACTGTACGCATCGCTCTTGGTGTGTTCGATCTCCCGTGTACTTCCGCAGACATTACAATCGGTATCGCAGGAATGATCGTAGCTATGCTCCGTGTGGTCGCGCTCTTCGCCGCAAGCCACACATTCGATCCAATGGTGGTTGCCGTCGGACGCATACGCATCGCTCCAGACGTGTTCGGTAATTCTGGTATGATCGCATACCGAGCAAGCCGTATCGCAAGCGTTCTGGAAATCGTGAAGATTCTCGCTCGATCGGATGCCGCAATTATTACACTCCAACCAATGGCGGGTTTCGTCGTAGCAGTATACGGTGAACCAATCGTGATCCTCGGTGCTGACGTAACCGCAAACGTCGCAGGTCAAGTCATCCCCAAGGCTATGCACATACGCCGTATCCTTCTCACCGCAGGCAGTACACTTGTGCCAGTGACAGGCGGCGTCGTAGGAGTAATCGGTGCCATAGGTATGGTCGATCATCGCAATACCGCGACCCTCGGAATGTCCGCAAACGGTACAGGAACGGGTCTTCTCCCCCTCTGCTGTACAGGTAGGCGCTTTCGTTACGACGTAATCACCGAAGATATGCTCGCCTTCACCGCGGGTGCTGCCGCAACCGTTCACGCATTCATAATAGTGCGTCCTAACAGAGACCGTATACTCATTGCTCCAATCGTGACCGAGCACCTCGCCGTAAACGAAGGTAGTGGTACCGATCTTGCCGCAGACGCAGTAGTAATAATAGGTCGCCGCACTCTCGCAGGTGGCGGAGGTAGCCGGATATTTGGGTTCACTTTCGGTATACGAATGCGCCTCCTGCTGCAGTTTCTGCTGACAAGCGGTACAAGCGTACCAGTGGTAGTTACTGTTGTTGCTGTATTCGGTTCTCCAATCGTGTGCGTTATCGCTTGCGTGTCCGCAAACGTCGCAGAACGCGCAGTCGTTTCGGTAGCTATGGGATGTTTTGATCCCATCCGCGCCGCAGACGGTGCAAACGTACCAATGAGAACCGCCATCGATGCTGTACTCGGTGCTCCAGCTATGCTTGTTTGCGCTTTCGTAACCGCATACGTCGCAGATCGCGCAATCGTCGCGATAGCTGTGAGCTTCTTTGGTATCATCCACATCGCAAATCGCACACTCAAACCAATGGTAACTGCCGTTCATACTGTATTCGGTATTCCAGGTGTGTTCGGTGGTTCTGGTACGTCCGCAAACATTACAATCGGTATCGCAAGCGTTTGTGTAGCCATGCTCTTCCGTCTCGGTAGCATAAGTGCAACCGCTGTTTCGACACTTCCGATAATGTCCCTCGGCGGTATGGAGATAGCCGCTCAAAGAGTGCCCGGTTTTCTCCAGCGTCTCATTGATCAGATCATTTCCGCAATTGAGACAGTAGCAGGTAACCGATCCATCCTCCGTACAGGTAGGATATATGGTAGTCGGTTCGGAAGGAGCGTGCAGATGCAGGATCAGATCGCCGTCGGTGAGACTGTTCTCTACCTTCAGACAATCCAAGCAGTAGCGCAGTTGATATGACTCCGTGACGCATCCGACTACCGGAACATCATACCATTGGCTGTATCTGTGTTCAGTGGTAGCAAACTCCACATGATCGCATCCGTCATTCAGACAGGGGCTGTCGTGACAGGTAAATTCATCCGCATACTTATGACCGTAAGCCAGACGAACGATCTGCTCCACAAATACGATGCCGCAACGACCGCAGTGAGAACCTTCGGTTGCACCGTCGGTAGTACAAGTAGGTGCTAATGCCTCATCCACTACCGTTATGTGACCCAATGCGGCGACAGGTCTGAATTCTACGTCGTCACAATCGCAGGTCGAATAACGGCGCTCGCTTCCCTCCTCGGTACAGGTAGGTTCGGTAAAAAGCACCCACTCACTCATGGTATGGTTGGTAACGTGGAGTTGGAAGGTATAGTCGGGCAGCTTATATAAATCATCGCCCACCGTATAGTCCTGTTTGATGAAATCCGCGATGGTATCTACGGCATCTATCTTGCCGTTGACCGTGACACTCACTTTCAGCGTCAGATCACAGGGCGCATCTTCGCTGATCAGGATAACACCGTTCGTAACGGTACAGTAGGGACTGGGAAGTCCGTTTTCATCCAGTACGGTGATGATCACATCGTATTCACCGCTCACGCCCAAAATATTCAGCGTTTCCTGCGAAGAGCTCAGCTTCTTTACGTCGAACGCATTGGCAATCAGAAGATTGTATTTGCTCAGATCTACTTTATTTCCGACAGCATCCATTTCTTCGATGGTTCCGCTGTAGCCGTAATAGACTTTATCGTAGCCAATCGCCAACAACGGCAAGCGTTTGTCTCCGCCCAAGAGCGAGAACTTGTTTCCCCAGAATACGACCTTGTATTCCCACACGATGTCTCCATACAAGCCCATTTCCCAATATGCTGCAGCAAAGGATGTTTTGTCCTCCCGGATCTGACCGTTATCGTTTTCCGTGCTTTGATCGATATAGATAATACCGTTCAGAGCAGAATAGGTACCGACCTCTGCGCCAATGGAGACGTACACGAACTTGGAGAGTAATCCCGCAAGACCTGCACGAACTTGGATACGGACGCCCGCTTTCACGTCCAATCCACCCGCGATTTTGAAGGTGGCAGACTCGTTCTTCATTTCTCTGCTGGAATACGGTTCCAGCGTGGAACTGCTGTTCAAACGGACACCGGTCACTGACGTGATCGTATTATTATACGAATAAGCTACACTTCCGGAAAACTTGAAGCTGATGACCATATTGGCTTCCAAAGATATCTGAAAGATTCCGCCTACAACTACCGGAAGGTTAAGCAGCGTGAACTGGGTTTCCTTGGAATCAGAGTCTTGTTTTTTGTTGATCTTATCCTTGATCGATTGGAGAATATTGCTCCAGTTCTGATAGTGCAAAGCATTGACCAGCATTTCCTCATAGGTCTGTTCTTCCACACTGCCGTTGCCCAACAGACAGGTTTGGCAATATGTATATGTGCCCATCGTGGGAATCGACGTCAGCACTTCAGTGGTAGTGGCAGACAATCTGTCCGCTTCAGTACAAACGAAGCGGTGAACCGTTTTCGTATCTTGATTGACCACATAGACGTTGGTCTTCAGATACGACATCGTGGGATTACAAACAGAACAGTCGTGCTCGACAGAGCCGCCATTTTTACGATATTCGGCATCCAGCTTCTGGAATGAATACGCAGTCAGAGAACCCGTGGGGAAGTTGGATATACTCAGGCAGTCCGACAGATGGTAAAATCCCAGAGGGGTTTGGACGATCGACTTGGTCTGCTCCTTCACGCCCGCGTTCAAGGTGATCTTGGTAGAAATATCCAGCGTATACGACGAAGTCTGCTTGATGTGGAAGTCAAACTGTTTCACACGGGTCGGAACACCCCAAAAATACTCAAACTCGCAAATACCGGTTGCCTCAAACGAAAACTCCGCTTTGGCGGTAAACGAAACGACGATCGTTCCGCATTTATTTCCTTCGCTGTTCATGAGCGTGACCGGAATATTGCCCTGAATAGAGACGACCAGAGTCGTACCGTTCTCTATTGAGATCTTGGGGATCAGCGCCATATCATCCAGGAAGCTCAGATCCGAAACACCTGCAGCTTCAACACCCATGCTGCTGGCATAGGATCGGGATGCAATGGTAACACCGGTCAGGAACTCGTTGAAATCCTCACTGGCAAGCAGCGCGGAAACCGCCTGTGCTCCCAGCTCGTCGGAAATATCGTCCTCGGTTATCTCTATCTGCTTGGTTTCGTAGATATCCAGCTTGGTGAAGATCTCCTCCAGAGCGGGGCAGCTCAGCACCAGCATAACTCTGCCGTCCGCTGTCGCATACACCTTTTCGATCTTTCCGAAGTAACATTCTTTACTGCTGTCTTCTACAAATTCATCCATGCAAGTATACGCCCCCGCGCAAATGATCCTGCCGATGTGTTCCTCGGCAAATTTTCCTTCGTCGGGAAGAGTCAGATAAAATAACTCGTTATCCGACGTGGTGAGCAAGGTATATTGCCGGCGATCCGCAGTTCCTTGTTCCGGCAAAACGATGAAGATAATACCGTCATTCAACTCGAGCTCAACATGATTCTCATCGGCAATGGTAAAATACAGCAGATCACCGGTGTAATCGACGAACTTCACCTCTTCGTTAACGGTAGCACGATAGGTACTGCCACCTTCATATTCTTCCACAGGCTTAACGATCCAAACGCCGTCGCCCTGATATTCCAGCTCGTAATCACGGATCGCGTCCGCGTCGATGTCCGGATCGTCGGCGTAATAGGCGTCAACGATGATCAGATGCTCGCGGATATAGGCTTCATCCTCAAAGCAAACGATCTCAAAGCTGAAGTCCTTGTCGCATTGGTAAATATGTTTTTCGTCATACGCATCCGCGGCACTGCCGTTATCCGTAGTATAACCGCACTCGCCACAGACGTAGATCACCGTACCTTCCTCCGTCGTGTCGGAGGCGATCAGAGTGTGTCCCGTTGCAGACATTACGTTTTCTTCCACATAGTCACACTCTTCACAGGCGCGGGTTGACAGACCTTCGCCTTCGCAAGATGCTTCGGTAACAACGGTAGTCTCGCCGAAAGAATGTCCTGCGGCATAGGTCAGTTCAGAAAGGAAATATGTATCGCAAACGGAACAGTATTCCCGCACAAAACCGTCCTCGGTACAATTCCCCAAAACCTGCTCCACTACCGTGGAATCGTGACCCGTGGGCGTGATCACCTGCTGTGCTTCCAGTATCTGATTACACTCTGAGCAATAGCTTCCCGCCGTCAGACCGGAGCGGGTACAGGTAACGGCAACCGCATCCTGCCGCACTACCGTATGGATATGTACATTCAGCGGATATTTATCCGGGAGAAGCGTATGACGGAGCAGGTAGATCGCGTCTGCCACGTCCACGTCACCGTCGCCGTCCATATCACCGGATTGAGTAATGGGATACTGATCCGACAGCAGGACATGACGCAGGAGATAGATCGCGTCGCCAACATCCACCGTTCCGTTTTCGTTCATATCTCCCGCCACGGAAGCGGATGCAGCTGACAAAGCGGAAGCATTGGAATGTGAATGCTCTGCCTCAGAATACTGTGACTTCGTGTCGGAAGCAGCATTCGCCATTATGGGAAAACTGCCCGTCGCAAACTGAAGCATCATTGAGAGCGTCAAAAGGATACTTAATATTCGTATCTTTTTCACAAGAGTCACTCCTTTTCAGTCAGGATCTGATCATTTGGTTTTCTTGAGTTTAGGTAAGGCAATCAATACAACGGTACCGCCTACAAGCAGACCGATCAGTGCGCCCGTCAGAATTCCCATTCCGAAAGAACCGCCATCATCTTGTTCATCCCCTGCGGGTTCAACAAGATCGGGTTCATTCTCGGACGAATGGTCGTCAGTTACCGCAGGCACATCGGTATCATCGCCGGGCTTTTCCGTGTCATCAGAATCATCCGATCCACTGACAGAAGAATCGGGCGCGATCGCCTTGATCTTCATCCTGCCGCAATCTCCGCAGGTGTAGAGCACAATTCCCTCTTCATCAACGGTCGGCACTTTCACGGTCTCCCCCGAATTCCATACGTGCTTGGCAACGGGACTCTGCTCCCCGCAGACACATTCACCCCAATGCTGATCGGCATCGCCATACCAATGAACGGTATAGTCGTGCAGGTGTACCAGCGCTGGAGTGATCACATAACCGCAAACCGTGCAGACCTGCGCCTTCTCCTCGGTGGCCGCTTCACCGGGCGTGTGTGTTGCCGTATCGATCTTGTCGCCGCAAGCAGTGCATTCATGCCAATGAGAGTCAGCATCGGTCTTCCACTCTGTGGCGTAATCGTGCGAAGGATCGGCACCCACAAAGGTCTCGGTTCCTTTCACGCCGCACTTGCAGCTATAATAATATACCGCCGCAGTTGTACAATTTCCGGAGGTACAAATGAATTTCGAGGAGGTGTTCTTTTGGTCGAATGTGTGTTCCAGCGTGTCGCCCGATTGGAACGTAGAGGTTCCCTTTTCACCGCATTTTGCGCAGCTGTAATAATACACCGCAGGTGATGAGCAGGTCGCCGCACTCTTGCGATATTTGGCGGACGAATCTTTCACCGTAAAACTATGGGTACAGGTCACGTTGACCGATGTGGAAGCCGTCAATGTAACCGATTTACCGTCAGTCGTGCTGACAACTGCCGAACAGCCTGCCGTGTATTTGCCGGCTTCCACATTAGATCTAACCTTCAGCGTAAAGGTCAGGATAGAGGTATTCAGATCGGTACCTTCAGCAAAAGCGATTACGCCGTCTCCGCTTTCCACGCTGAAATCGGATATGATACCGCTCACCTTCCAGGTGCCGTCGGTCAGCTCGAAGATATCGCTATCGAAGGTAGGCGTAACGGCGATGCCGTTAACGTCGGCAGCACCCGACAGCTTCACGGTAAGCGTGACCGTTTCGCCCGCTTTACACGATCCGGAGGCAGAAACCGAAACGCTTCCGCTTTCCGCGGCATACAACCGAATCGCAGAAGCCAGCACTACCATAATAGTGGTCAGAAGTAGGATGAAAACGCGTTTTTTCATAATATTGCATTCCTTTCGAACATTAAATAGTCTAATATTGGCATATCATCATCCATATGTATAATTATATCACAGTACAGCGGACTTTGCAACACCTTTGTCA
>CAZFJJ010000015.1:0-16991 GCA_964519075.1 uncultured Lachnospiraceae bacterium | reverse complement strand
CGATGGAACACGCCTCGTAGATGTGGGGGGAGATAGACTGCAGACCTGCCAAGAAGATCAGCATCTGTACACCCGAACGGTTGATGATGTTGTACACGTCGTTAACCAGATTGGTAACCGTCTCTACCAGACCGGTACCAATTTTCATAGACTCAAACAGGGCGGTAACTTCCATTGCAGACACGATCTGCGTGCTGCTGGATTCAACTTGAGAGCCCGACATATCCTGGGTGCTCTCCATGTTCTGCTGCAGAATATTGGCTGCGTCGATCTCTGCCATCAGACCGGTGGACAGGATAACCGGCACGAAGAAGATCGCACGGAATGCTGCGCGGCCGACCATCTTCTGGTTCAGCATTACTGCCATGAACAGCGAGAAGATTACGATGGCGGGAATGTCAACGAACAGCTGCGCCAGACCGCCGGTCAGGGTGGTGTAGAAGTTGGGATCCTCGAACAGTGCTTCTTTGTAGTTATCGAAGCCTACGAAGCTCAGGGTGAAACCGCCGCCACGGACGGGGATGATCTCGTTAAAGCTGAGCTTGATGGAATCGTAAATGATGGGCAGATAAATGAAGATCAAGCCGATCACGAAGGGGAGGATGAAGAACCAACCGGCGCGAGCCTTTTTCTTGTCCAGAGAAACGACCTTGCGCTTCTTTTTGGGGGTCGCGGGGCTGCCCTTTACCAGGGCAGCCTGCGCGTTTGCAGCGGGGATGGCGGTCGCCACGGGCGTGGGTTCCACCGGAGTCTGTTTGGGGGTAGATTTCTTATCTTTTTTCATTTCAATCTCTCCCTTCTATCAGTCCTGTGTTGCGACGGAAATCTTCACGAAATCCAGCGCACCGACGGTGTATTCCTGACCGTTTACGGTAACGGTCACGTCGAAGTTGTTGTAGTTGAGAATGAAGCCTACGGAATCACCGTATACCTCGTAAACGATGGTATGGTCGTCGATGGTGGTGTTGAAGCCGGAGACGAACTTGCCTTCGTTGTCAGCGTTGAATTCCTGCTCGAAGGTGTACAGGTCGAATCCGACGATGCCATCCAGATTGACCGAGCCGTCTGCCTTCAGGTACTGATGTCCTTCGGGAATGGTAATCAGACCGCCGGTAGCTGCAGTCTTAACCGCGGTGATCAGGGCGGAGTTATACGCCTTGGTGTATGCGGTCTCTGCTGCCACGTCTGCAATCAGCTTCTGCACAGCTTCATCTTTGCTGAGCACGCGCTCACCGTCGATGAATTCGTGAGAGGTGATGGTCATGTTCTGAACGTCCTTCAGTGCCTCATTCAGAGTCTCGTAGATCTCGCGGATGTCATCCAGCCAGATCTGGAAGTTGACCGAATAGTAATCGGACAGATAGGAGAATTCCTTCAGTTCGTTAGTGTTCTGATAGGACAGCATGAAGTAAGGAGAAGCGCCGTTTTCAATGATCTTCAGGATCTCGTATGCTGTGTCGCCTTCCATGTTGGTGGGCGAGCCTGCGTACTGAACGTATCCGTGAAGCACCATCCCCATGAAGGGGATCGCCTGGCTCGCACGCAGGTAGCGGGAGCCGTCCAGAGGCATATTCAGGATGTGGGAAACGTAGCCCAGCGTGTACGCGTTACCGCCGTCGACCATGATGTTGCCGAATTCCTCGGACAGGGTCTTCAGCGCTTCAACGGTATACGCCTTGTTGTCCTCACGGTTATAGGGGTCTTCCTGATCGAAGTCGGAGTTCAGGTCGGTACCCAGAGTGGATACCGAGATGCCGCTGACCTTCAGATCCTGATCCTTAAATTCACTGATGAAGCCGGATACGATATCCTCGTATGCCCAAGGAGAGATCGCAACCGACGACACTCTCTGGAAGGACTGGTAGGTTGCGTCGTACTCACGCTTGGAGGTGTAACGGTCGTCGATGGTTCTCAGAGTCTGCTCGGAGTAATCGAAGCCGTCGAACCACTTATCGTTCTGCACGTTCGCAAAGTCGAACTCGGGATAGACGTAGTAGCCGTCCGCCGCAGCGTCCTCTACCAGAGCGTTATATCCGTCGTTACCGCCCAAAACCTTTTCAAAGTCTACCAAGGTAGGCGCGTAGGAGGTATCCATACCGCCTTCGTTGAAGCCGGTCAGACGGAAGTGGAGATTGGTGATGGCGTACTCGCCGTTCGCCAGCTCGTCGCGCATCGTCTGGATATCCTCGGTAGTCGTCAGAGGAGTATCTACCCACACGGGGAAGGTCATGAAGGTGTCCTGCGTCTCTATCATACCGAAGGACTCGATGTACATCGGGATGTCGGCTGCGGTGGTGGAGAGCTTGGTCAGACCCTGATTCTCGATCAGATAATCCTGGTAAGCCTTCGCCATACCGGTGTAGCTACCCTCGTACTCATAATCCTCGTGATCGTAGATCATAATGTAGGTGATCTGCAGAGAACCGGTATACTTTCTCTCGGAGGTTACGGTCCAGGTAGCGTCGCTGCCTACGGAGATCGCGTCTGCCAGGTTATAGGTATCGGTGGAGATCGGCGAGAAGGATGCGTATACGGAGTTGTACTTGTGGGTCTGGGTACCGCCATGAGCGGAGGTGATGGTTGTCAGGGATTCGCCCGCTTCGATGATAGCGAAGATACCCTGAGATACGGTATAGGTGGCGTATACATCCTCGTACAGTCTCACGCGGTTGCCGTTTTCGGTAACGTAAAGGATGGTCTCGCCGGTGGTTGCGTCCATGATGCCGACTACGGGAGCAGGCTCAACGCCTTCGGGAATCTCGTAGGTAACGGTGGGAGTGGTTTCCTCTTCCTCCGTCTCGGCCTTGGGCTCCTCCTCCGTCTCGCCAGTGGTTTCGCCATCCGCATTGGGATCTGCGTCCTCGGTCGCCTCAGGCTCTTCCGCTGCAGGAGCGGGAGTATCCTCAGCGCTCTCGCCGGTAGCGGGAGTTTCCTCAATCACGATCAATTCATCCAAGTAGTAGTACGCCAGGGTGCCCTCTGCGTTCTTGACCTGAACGACGGGGCGAGCCTCGTTGTCGTATTTTACGTACTCGGGGATCTTGTTGCCGGCCTGGTCAACGACGACGTTGCCGTTGTCATCGGTCTGGTAAACGACCTTCTTGCCGATGACCTCGTCGGTAGTGAACGCGGTATCTTCCACGGTGCCGAATACGGGCAGACGGAAGATCTCGCTCTTACCGTTATAGGTCAGGGTGTGGTAAGCATAGTCGGGGCCGTAGACCTCACCCGACAGGGTGTAGGTCAGACCGTACTCGACCATATCCTCGTTCCGGATAATGGTGCCGGAGCCGTCGGGCAGGAAGGTATAGCCGGTATAATCGCTGGAGGTAGTACCCATGTACTTCAGCACGGATACCGAGTTGAGCTGATAGGAATCCTCGTTAAAGCTGATGCCGTTTGCGGGCAGACGAACGGTCATACCCTTTTCGTTCAGAGAGTATTCCAGAGCCAGCGTAAAGGTGGCTGCCGCGGACTCAGTACCGACGTAGCCGGTCAGCTGTACGTCAAACTCCTGCTCCTCGTAGTTGTACTCGGGAGCGTAGGTCTTGGTATAGCCCTCCAGCAGGTTGGTTACGCGCTCGGACTCCAGCACTGCGGAGTCGATGGCGTAAATAATCATGTACTGATACTGGCTGACGTCGCTGTAATCGTGCGTAACCTCCTGTCCAATGGCATCCAGGAAGGTGGTAGAGGTTACCACGGGCGTATAGCCGTTGGACTTGTAGGATTTGCCGGTACAGGGATACTTGTCGATATTGCCCTCAACGATGGAGGCAACGTCCTGCTCGTTGTTGTTGATGTAGTTGTAGTATGCTGCGAACTTGGTCTGCTCGTAATCGTCCTCGATCTTCTCCAGGATCATGGATTCGAAACGGGACGCCTCGATCCAGAAGGGGAGCAGCTTCTTGGTGGACAGCTTACCCAGCGTGTACTCAACGCGCAGGCCGTTCTTGATGTTCTTGACCTTGATCTGACCGTACTGTGCACAGTCCGCAAAGGAATTCATCTCACGCTTGATATTGCCGTTTGCCATATCGGTGAAGGAAATGAATACCTGGGACAGCAGCTCGTTCTTGATGGTAGAGTACTTGATCTCAGTCTCGCTGTTGGCGGTTGCAACGTCGTAGGGGTTAGAGGTGACGATCTGACCGGTCTTCGTGTTCCGGATGGCTACCTCACCGGTACGGGTATCTACGTAAAGCTGCAGATCGCCGTAGGTCAGCTTGGGGGTCATGGTCGCCAATTTTTCTTCCTTGGATTCGTATTCGGTAGTCAGGTAGTTGAGGATGGCCTCTTCTACGGTGATATACTGAATCGTGGGAGTCTCCTCTTCGGTAGAAGGCGTTTCTTCGGTAGAAGGCGTTTCCTCTGTGGAAGGAGTTTCTTCGGTAGCGGGGGTCTCGTCGGAGGTGGTAGGCTCGTCGGTCACTACCTCTTCCAATTCATTGGTGGACTCTTCAGAGTCCTCTACTGCATATGCAGGAAGAATTGTCAAGGAGGACAGAGCACCCAGGATCATCAGAAGGCTGAGGAACATGCTCAGAATTCTGATATTACTCGTTTTTCTCATATTCAACTTACAACTCTCCTTTCTATGACATTCGGTAACTAAGCTCGGTAAAGATGTTGGATACGAAGGATACCATCTTCACCAGCAGGCTGGAGAAGAGGACTGCGACGAACATAATGACCATCATGCAGACGACCGTCAGGATCGTCATCAGCAGGTTCTTGCCCAGCGTAAAGTCGTGGGTGGTCATGGTGCCGAAGAACAGCAGCAGGAACAGCCAGACGTAGCAGATGCCGGTAATCAGCGACACGAAGCCTGCCTCGGAGTTGGTCAGAACGTGGGTCAGCAGAGTGGCCAGCGGGATCAGCAGGATGATAGGCGTCAAGCTGTAGCAGGAAGCAATAAAGATGTCCTTGAAGGAGCCTTCGCCCTCGAACAGAGTGGTCAGACACCAGTTGCCTGCACAGTACAGCAGCAACGGTACCAAAAGTCCTGCCAACTGCATAATGATGGAAGAATATCCGCCTCTGGGATTAAACAGATACGCCTGACCGACCGCCTGGTATGCGAATACCGCAACCGCAGCCAGCAAAATGGTCAGCGCTGCGCGCATGGAGCCGCGCTTTTCGTGTTTCAGATCCCAATAGCCGTCGAACGGATGGAAGATCACGTGGAAGGCGTACAGAAGCTCTTCCTTATACGTCTTCTTCTTGCCGGATACGGCAGCCTTGGTATTCACCTTGTGGGCGTACTTGAAAACGAACATATACAGCAGGCAGACCGCAACGACTACGATCGGAATCCAGATAAAGTAATCCTCTACCCATTCCTTACGGATCATATGGAACGCGTCGGAGTAGCCATCCAGATCGTAGGCCGCCTCGTACATTTCCATTGCCGCTTCCCACTGACCGCGGCGGTAATATGCGTCGCCGAGACCGATGTAAGCTGCGTCAAAGTTGTTGTTACGCTGCAGGATGTCCTGCCAGTCTGCTTCCGCCAGGTCGTAACGGCGCTCGTTGTTGTGGCGGATCGCAGTGATCAGCAGATCGCCGTACTCGGTGCGCTTGTACACCGTGAAGGAAGAGGTCTCGCCGTCCAGCACCAGCAGCTTGCCGTTGGAATCGTAGGTGACGCCAACGATACGGCGCAGGTTACCCAGCTGTGAGCCCATGTCACCGAAAACGTACAGCAGCTCGCCGTTGTCGTCGTAGGTGAAGATCTTGGAACGCTTTTGGTCTACGATGGACCAGGTGCCCTCTTCGCCCAGTGCCACGTCTACGATAGACGAAGGACCGGTGATTGCATTGTCAGAGGAGAGTGCAGAAGAACGGAAGTTGACTTCACCTGCGGGAATGAAGAAGCCGTTTCGACGCATGACGTCGTTACCTGCGGTGTTCAGCTTCTTAACGGGGGCGTAGTTGGAGTCGCCGCTGCTGATTGCGCTGGACAGGTCGCTGTCTTCCATAGAGTTACAGGTGATGTAGATAAAGCCTTTTTCGTCGATGGTGATGTTGTTGTACTCGGTGGACAGGATCAGGGGCTGCTTCTCCAGCTGCTCCTTGGTCATAAACTTACGCCACAGAAGCTGCAAAGCGGAGTAGCTTGCCTTCATTGCACCGATGTAGCCGGAAAACTCACCTTCGGGAGTCAGGGCGATAACGCCCTGATAGGTGGTGCTGGAGATCACGTAGAGACGGCCTGCAGCGTCGGCTGCCATTGCCACGGGCTTGTAGATCTCGTTTTCCTCAAACACTTCAGATTCGGGCTCTTCGACGTGAGAGTAGTAGTTTCCGTCGCTGTCGAAAATTACGATTCTGCGGTTTTCGGTGTCAGCAACGTAGAGACGGCGGGTAGGAATTGCCTCGCCCTTTTCGTTGATGACGTCGTTTTCCCAGATGAACACGCCCTGGGCGCCGTTCAGGGAATCGTCGATACCCTGATCGTTGACGAAGGAGGTGATTTCCTGCTTGAACTGATAGTACTTATTCAGAACAACGATACGGTTGTTGGAGGGGTCGGCAATGTAAACGTTGCCGTCACTGTCAGTTTCAATGCTGGTAGGAGCGTTCAGTGCTACGTCCAGATCCAAATACTGGTTATCAATAACACGCTCGGGGGTATACGCATCGGGAGATGCCTGAGATTCGCCGTCGATGGAATACGTATACGTATTGTAAGCGGCGGCAGATGCAGGAATGCAACCGATTGCGGTAACCAGGACGCACAGGAGCGCGACGATACGAATGATATTCTTTTTCATCGTTTTCCTCCTTAATCCTTCATACCGGACGATGCCATCGTCTCAATGATCTGGCTCTGCGATACGACGAAGACCACGATGGGGACGATCATCATGACAACGGTAGACGCCGCTGCCGCACCCGAACGGACGACGCCGCCGGCGATGATCTGACCGATCGCATAGTTGAAGGTCTTCAGCTCCTCGCTGTAGATGTAAATGGTAGAACCGTAGTTCCACAGGTTCTTGAAGGACTCTACGATCAGAGTCAGACAAGCGGGCTTAACCATAGGCAGGGCGATGGACCAGAAGATACGCAGCTCTTTCGCACCGTCCAGACGGGCAGATTCCAGAACCGCGTCCGATACGGAGGAGTCCATGTACTGCTTCATCAGGTACAGACCCAGGGTGGAGCCCCACGCAGGGATGATGATCGCAAGGTAGGTATCTACCCAGCCCAGCGCGGACATGATGATAAAGTTTGCGATACCGGCTACGACTGCGTTGAACATCAGAGAGAGGACGATCAGCTTGAACATCCATTTCTTTCCGGGGAAATTCAACTTAGCCAGTACGTACGCTGCCAGCGCGGAGAGTGCCAGGTTACCAAAGGTACCGGTCACCGAAATGACCACGGTATTGAAAATGTATCGGGAGAAAGGCACCCAGGAGGTGTTCATCAGTCTGAACAGATCCTTGAAGTTCTTCAGGGTAGGAGAAACCACGTAGAACTTGGGGGGATAAGCCCACAGCTCGTCAAGAGGCTTCAGAGACTGAAGAATGGTGTACAGCATGGGCAGGAACATAAACGCGCCCATGATGATCAGGAAAAATGCAATTCCTGCGTCGCCGCCCTTCGAACGGTTGAGGACGACGGTATGTTTTCTTGTTCTCAGTTTACTGATTTTTGCCATATCACTGCCCCAACTTCGAAAGTAGTTTGTTGACCAGACCGTTCGCGCCGACCATGATGACAAACAGCACGGTCGCTATAGCGGAAGCGTAACCGATCTCGAATCGGGCTCCGCCGTAGTCGTCCAGGTGGTGGGTGATCGTATGTGCGGCGTAATCTACCGACGGGAAGCCCGCCAGTGCGGTTACGATGCCGCCGAAGCCAAAGGAGCCGGTGATCGCCTGAATAGCGCCGAACAGCAGCATAGGCTTCATGGAAGGCAGGGTGATGTACCACAGCTCCTGCCATCTGTTTTTAACGCCGTCCACAGCGCCCGCCTCAAACAGCGAGCGATCCATACCCTGCAGACCTGCGATGAATGCAAGGAAGGAGGTGCCCAGCGAGGTCCACAGTGCGACTACGATACACAGCGGCATTACGTAAGAGGCATTATGGAACCAGTCCACCGGCGTATCAATGATATCCAGATAGAGCAGCAGACCGTTGACGTAACCGTAGGAGTCTGCGGAGAAGGCTACCTGCCAGATCAGATATACCGAGCCCGCCAGGTTGGGGGCGTAGAAGATCAGAGTAACGATCGCTCTGACCTTGGGGGAAAGTTCGTTGATAAACCATGCCACCAGGAAGGACATGATATAAGATACGGGACCGGTGATCGCTGCGAAGATCATGGTGTTCTGCACGGCGATGATAAAGATATCGTCATCTACGAACAGTCTCGTATAGTTTTGGAACAGCAAGAAGTTGGGGGTTTCCAACATATTGAAGTCCGTAAAGCTCATGAACAGGGAGACGAAGACCGGAATGATCGTAAAGGTCAAGAAGATCAAGTAGTAGGGAGCAAGCATGACGTAAGCGACCCAATTGCGCTTCATCTCATGGATGGTCCACTGGAACTTGTTCATGTCCCGCCGGTTGACCGGCCGCTTGACTACCTGTTCGGCAGCAGTTGCTTTAGCTGACACCTGCAATCCACTCCTTTTTAATTATAATGATGTGTTTCATCTGTTTGTGCGTTATTCGATAGCGTCCTCGGGAACCTTCATATCAAATTCCTTACGCTTACGGGTCAGCTCCTTATTGATCTCCACTACGTAGGACTGCAGCGAGTCAACGGGATCTGCGTTATCGTTGTAAACGGCCAGGAATGCGAAGGATACGTAACGGCTGATGATGTAGCCGCCGGGATACTCACGAACGGCTGCCAGATTCTCGAACTGGCTCATCAGGTTCTTGTACTCGCTGGTGGTCCAGGACAGCGACTCCAGTGCGTTGACGTTCGCGGTGGAGTGCTTGGACATGGTGCCCAGCAGAGTAGTCAGCTCGTTAGCGTACTCGGACTGCGTGTTCTCGGATACGAACCACTTCATAAAGGTCCAGGCGTTGTTTTCCTGCTCCTCGGTACGGCTCTCGTCCTTGATCATGATCATCGCGGAGACGCCTGCCATAGAAGTGTTGTTCACCGAAGTCAAGCCGGTCTCGGAATCGGTGGTCTGCCAGCCGGGCAGCGGTACGAATTCCCACAGACCCTTGATCTCGGTTGCGTAGATAGACAGCTGCGTATAGGTGGTGTAATCCATGATACCCAGCGGGATCTCACCGGTACGGAAACGGTTGGAGAAGTCGTAGGTGTAGGGGCATCTGTACTGAGAGAAGAACTCGCACATATACTCAAACGCCGTCAGAGTGGTGTTGTCCTCGAAGCTGACGATCTGACCGTTATCTGCGTACAGGTCGCCGCCCATCTGGTACAGGAACAGGTTCAGACCGCCCAGCTGGCTGGGAAGTGCAACCTGCATATTGTTGTTCTGCAGTACGGGCAGGATAGCGATCAGGTCATCCCAGGTCTCGGGAACCGTGATCCCCAGCTCCTTGAAGATGTCCGCACGGTAGAACATCATGGAGAAGGACTGCGTCTCGGGCAGACCGTACAGGATCGCCTCGGGCTCCTTGGACTCGTCCGCGTATTCTGCAAACAGAGTCAGGGGCTGGAGTGCAGCGTAGGTAAACCACGCGCCCTCCCATTCGCCGGTAGAAGCGTTATAGGTACATCCGGAGAAGCCTGCAATGGGATCGTAGGTGCCTACCAGCTCCTCGATGCCTTCCATATCGTTCAGCTCTTGGATCGCCGAACGGATCGCCCAGTTGATTACGTCGCCGGTACCGTGACCCATGGATACGTCAGGGCCGACGCCTGCCAAGATGGAGGGCAGCAGCGAACCGCCTGCAACCAGCTTCAGCTCAACGGAGATACCGGGGTTATTCTTATTAAAGTCGGAGTTGATCAGGTTACGGATGATCTGTGCCTGGTCACGAGCCAGGGTAGTCCATACCTGGATCACGTTCTCATCGTCAACTACCTCGGTAGAGCCCAGCGAGTTGTAGTCAGCGGTAAAGGAACGGATGAACTGGGAGACCTCAAACTTGATGGTCTGCCAGAAGCTGTCGGTTGCCTCGGGCAGCTCTGCGCCGACCGAGCCGACCAGGATGTAGTCCACTTCCAAAGGCTGGTTCTTGGAGTTCTGGAGCCAGGTACCGAGCGTACCCAGATTTTCCTTCAGGTTATCCAGGTTGGAAGCAATCTTATCTTCCTTCTTCATACGTTCCAGCAGATTGGCTACCGTTTCCAGCGTCTTGGCGTGGGAACCGGTGGTACCCGTCTGATTTTCAAAATCCTCTGCAACCTGCAGGAGAACTTTTCTCTGAATCTGCAGCTCGTCGATATCATCGGGCATGATCCGATAGAAGCCGTAGTCCACGTTAGAGTCGGGATCAGTACCGGTAATCATTCGGATCTTGATATAAACGGAGTTGATGGTGTCCATTGCAGATTCAACCTGACGGAGGATGTCTGCCATGTTACCCAGGGAAGCTTCGAATTCCAGATAGTTCTCGCCCTCTTCCAGATAGAGCAAGTAAACCTCGTCGGAGCCGCTGTTCAGCGACTGCACCTGCCAGTCATCACCGTAGTTGAACTGCAGGAACTGAGCTTCGTAGAAAGGAACCTTCGCAGGCTCGCCGGCAGCGATCTCGCTGGCGGTTGCCACTCTCAGGGTACGGGAGGAGAAGGTACCTTCCAGAATGCCCTGGCGGAAACGGAGCGAAACCTGATAAAAACCGGACTTGGGAACGGTTACCGAGTAACGGACCCACTGACCGACGTTCTGCCACTTTTCGCCGCCCTCGCCGCCGATGGAGTTGAGCAGCAGCGCGGATGCGTCCTGAGGCTCGTTAATATAAGAGGTACGGTCGCTGTAGGGAGCCAGCGTATTCTCAGAGGTAGCCGAAGCGTACTCTGCCTGTACCTTAACCGAAGTGCCGTCGGTGATCTCGGTGGCGCCGTAGGTCGCCTTGCAGTACGCGATATAATCGCTATACGACATATACTGCTGGCAGGGAGACAGCTCGATGGAATATACGACCATATCCTCGCGCTGTGCTTCCAGCTGGATGGTATTGGTGCCTTCCTGCATGACGATCTGCATGGGATCCACGTAATAGCCGGTGGAGTCGGTCACGATATACTCGCGGATTTCGCCGACGCCCATCTTCTGTTCGGGATTCATGGGGTAGTCCACCTCAGCAACGGTGATCAGCTGCTTGTCAGACTTGATCTCGTTGCCGTTGATGTCGGTGCTGTACACGGGATAGCATTCCGCGTCCTTGATCTTGTCCTGGTCAACTGTGCCGACCTTTTCAAAGATCATCTTGCCCTTGTACTCACCGGACTCTCCGATACCCAGATCGTATACGTTGCCGTCTTCATCGGTAAAATGATAGACGATCTGACCGTCCTTGATGTATCTGTACAGAGCCTTGCCCTCCCAGTGCTGGAAGGACGAGTCCACGTCTTCCCAAGACTTGGACAGAGTCAGGAATCGTGCCTCATAGTAGGGAACCGATTGGTTGACGTAAAGGGTACGCTCGATGGATGTAGTCTTGGAATCCTCATTATCTACTGCCGAGTAGGTGATCGTAAGCATATACTTACCGGCAGGTACGTTGGTCAGAGTCCAGCCTACAGCGCCCTCTGAAGGCAGATAGAGGGCATCAGTACCGTTGACGTTCACTGCGGATACGCCGGATGCGTTCGTCAACTCCTGATTGTAATTCAAAATGTCAGCACCCGACAGGGTAATGGTTTCTGTACCCGCAGCCACGTGCTGGTTTTTGGCCAGATATTCTTCGTAGGTGATCGTGTTCAGCAGATCTGCAAGGGAGGGAGTCTCCCAAGAGTTGGTCGAGGTGGAGCCGGACTCTTCCGAGTTGGCCGATACGCTCAATCCGCCGGGCACAACCAGCATCAGCGCAGCCAGTGCGCCTGCCAGAAATCTGGTCGTTTTGGTTTGGATCATTTGCCTTTTCCTCCTGTAAAAAATGAAACTTGGTGTGCCGCATTGCCGTTATGGCAGCAGCGAGCCTGTGCCGCAGTGATAACTGCAGCAGAAAACGCGGGGTTGCCCAAATCCTCCGCTATTCCCGCCGACGGGATGGTTCTGCGCAGTTGCAAACACTGCAATGCAGCTTCTCACCGAGAAGGCGACAAAACAGCCCGGCAATGGCTCTGGAAGTTGCGCCGGCGCTGTTTCACTGCACCTATCTTACCACAACGGCAAAAAGTTGTCAATAGATATATATAAGGAAAAAAACGACGAAAAACCAAATTCGAGGGCAAAATGATCCGATTTTCACGCGCCTTATTCACACGGCGCGTGGCGTGTCTTGCTTCGCGCGAGAATTTGTGAACGGGCGGGTAATTTTTGCTTACCTCAAAAGATGCAAATTCGACCGTTCTGTTTCGGTTCGATCAATAAAATCGCATACTTTGGTCGATTCGGCGGGTTTTGATCTTGAAAATCGTTTGTGTTTCGAGCCGCGTAAACGTCATTTACTTTTCTCGGTACAGAACGGGGCAAATCGGACAGCCGAAATGTATTGTGCAATCTGCACAATTTTGAGCCTCGATTTTCTACACCCTCGCAAAATGCACAAAAGTTGCACAAAGCAGGAATTTTTAGCAAATTTCGCCGATTTTCCAAACAAATCAGACGATAATCCATATTCCAAAAAATGCAAAACACTATTGACAAGTCGTTTCAACTATGCTATAATGGCAGTACAAGAACATTTGTTCGTAATTTCTCCGTTTAGATAGACCGAAACCCGTTGATGAAAAGAAAGGAAGCATTTGCCTATGATCACATGGCTCAATCTGTTTGAAAAGTACCGCATCGACCGCCGCGTTCTAGAGTTATATCGGGACGAGCTGGCCTCCCTCTCCCAAGATTCCCGCCGCAGGGCGCCTCTGAAGGAAGCGATCGTCCGCGTTGAGAAGAATGTACACGCCGCCGAGCGAATCCTCGCTCATTACGGAGACGGCATTTTGTCCCCCAGGGAAGCCCTTCGCTTCGCCGACGAGCGGCTGTTTCTGGCCTACCGCTACGTCTACGGGCTGACCATGGAGGCTACCGCGCTGGAAATGGGCATCAGCCGCGACACCGTATACCGCATCCGCCGCCGCATCGTGGCGCGTGGAGCGGTGCCGCCCGAGGTCTTATCGCGCTTCGGTATTGTGGATCTGTCCGCCGCCGGCAGCTGTGTCCCGCCCTGCGAGCCTATCGAAGAGCCGACCGACCGGATCGTTTCCCCGGCCGAGCGCGTTTTACTTCCCCGCCCCGCCGTCCTTAGCCACGGCACAGACGACGTAGCCGACGTGCTGGCCGCCTGCTTTGCCGGAGCTCCCCGCGGCGTCCCGGGTGCGCTGCTGAACCGAACTCCCGGATGATCCCCGCTTTCGCGGGATTCTTCCGCAAATTCGGAAAATGGGGTTTACATCCCGCATTTTCTGTGCTATAATAGATAGGAAGAATAATTGCCGCAATCGTGCGGCAAATCAGGAGTCTGTTATGAATATCAGAGATTTGCTTGCGGAGCACCGTCAGGAAAAGCTACTGCGGCATTACGACGCTTTGCCCGCAGATGCACAGGCGCGTCTGGCAAAGCAGCTGGAACGGGTGGATTGGCAACTTTTGTCGCTGATCGGAGAGGATCATACCGACGGAAGGGGCGAGCTGGCTCCGCTGGGCGCCACCGAGCTTTCCGAGATAGACGCGCACCGCGCCGTCTACACCGAAGCCGGACTGGCCGCGATTCGCGCGGGAAAGGTTGCCGCCGTCCTGCTGGCGGGCGGTCAAGGCACGCGCCTTGGCTGGGATAAGCCCAAGGGAACCTACGATATGGGCATTACCCGTCCGCTGTATATTTTCCAGTGTCTGCTCCGCAATCTGCAAGAGGTTACCGACGCGGCTGGATGCGCCATTCCGCTGTACATCATGACCAGCGACAAGAATCACGCCGACACCGTCGCCTTCTTTGAGGAGATGGACTATTTCGGCTACGGCAGGGAGAACGTCCGCTTCTTCGTGCAGGAGATGGCGCCTGCCGTCTCTTTCGAGGGGAATCTTTATCTGGAGGCACCCGACCGTCTGGCGCTCTCTCCCAACGGAAACGGCGGCTGGTTCTCCTCACTGGAGAAGAGCGGCTGTCTGACCGAGATGCGCGAGATGGGCGTAGAGTGGCTGAACGCCTTTGCGGTGGACAACGTCTGCCAGCGGATCTGCTCCCCCGATTTCGTGGGCGCGACCATCCTTTCGGGCTGCGACTGCGGCGCGAAGGTGGTGTCCAAGGCCTTCCCCACCGAAAAGCTGGGGGTGCTCTGTCTGGAGGACGGCAAGCCCTCCATCGTGGAGTATTACGAAATGACCGACGATATGGTGACGCTTCGGGACGATCGGGGCGAGCTGCTCTATCGCTTCGGCGTGATCCTCAACTATCTCTTCCGCATCGACCGCCTCACCGACATCGCCGAGCGGCGTTTACCCGTCCACATGGCGGAAAAGAAGATCCCCTACATCGACGGGGAGGGCAACCTCATCAAGCCCGACGCCCCCAACGGCTACAAGTTCGAGTCGCTGATTTTGGATATGATCCACATGATGGACTCGTGTCTCGCTTACGAGGTAGTTCGTGAAAAGGAGTTCGCGCCCGTGAAGAACGCAACCGGCGTGGACTCGGTGGAGAGCGCGAGAGAGTTGCTGAAGAAGAACGGGGTTGCGCTCTGAGGCTCTGGCTCAGACTCCGCCCAAGGACCTTTTGGTAAAAAGGTCCTTGGGAATCCCCAAAAACATCCCAAAAGCCCGACGAATACTCGTCGGGCAGGAAGTATATTGGGGAAATACACCTTACATATTGCAGGCGGCAAGCATTTGCCGCCTTTACAGAAAGTTTTTGGAGGTGCGGAACCTTTTTTATAAGGTTCCACGAAAAAATCATGGCAGAAACGATTTATACGATACCGATCAACGAAGTGTTTGAGGCAGGGATGGAGGAAGACAGCGAGCAGGGGTGTCCCTTTTGCGCGCTGACAGCGAAGCTGGAGAGTGACGAGCTGGATCTGATCCTGGGGGCATCCATGATGGAACCCGACGTCCGCATCAAGACCAACGAGCTGGGCTTTTGTCCCGATCATTTTTCGAAGATGCTCCGTCATGGCAAGCGGCTTCCGCTGGCGCTGATGCTGGAGAGTCATCTGAACGAGCTGAAGGACGATATGCTGAAGAAGGGGGTCGTCAAGTCCCCCGAGAAAGCGGCGGCGCGCATCCGCGAGCTGAACTCTACTTGCTACGTTTGCCGGCGGACAAACGGCAATTATTACCGTATGCTGGCCAACGCGGCGTATATGTGGGCACAGGATTTCGACTTCCGCAAAAAGTTTGCCTCCCAGCCCTGGCTGTGCGGACGGCATTTCGCCGACGTCTGCGAGGTTGCCAAGAAGGAGGCGGGCAAAAAGCTTGCGCCCGATCTCTGTGCGGCGGCAGCGGCATTGTACGCCAAAAAGCTGGAGGAGCTTTCCGACGAGGTCTCCCGCTTCTGCCGCTCCTTCGACTACCGCTATCAGGACGAACCGCTTGGCAACGCGGCAACCAGCGTGGAGAGAACGATTGAATTTTTGAAATAATTTGCGCAGGGGCTGAGTTTATGACTCAGCCCCTGCGACTTATTCTATATTCATCTGATCGGTCACGTCGATGAAGCTGTCGCCGTCCTCGGGAGCGGTGATCTCGCCTGCGGTGCCGATGGATACGGTAGTAACGGTATTGTAGTTTGCTGTAGCCTCAACGCCCTGCATGGAGAAGGAGACGGAGAATACAGTAACGATCTTCTCGATGGCACCGTTCTCGGTGAAGTATACGGTGTAAACTACCTCGCTGATGTTCATATCGTCCGCAGAAGTCCCCAGCGCATCCAGCATATTGCCCACCAAAGTCAGATACTCGTTGCCGTCGATCTTGAATTCCAGCGTCTTTTTGCCGTCTACGGTCTTAAATTCGACGCCCTTGAACCAGCTTTCGGGGATATTCAGCAGGTTGTTGGAGCTATCGCCCATCATCTGCTCCTGAAATTCCTTCAGAGACAACGTCGCCTTGGCTTGTACTCCGTCGCTGATGGTGTACAGAGTGCCGTCTACGTACCAGGTCTCCTGCTCCAGAGCAGCACCGTCGACCCTGACGTAGATGTTTTCGCCATTCATCTTCTGAACGATATTCTGCGTCTGCTCCTGGTTCACGGTCTGACCATTGTAGGTCATGGTGAGCTCGATGTCCTGTACCGAGGTCATCTCGTAGTTATCGGTATTGTTGACGGCCTCCAGCGCGATATTGTAGGCCTCTTCAGGAGTGGGCTCCTCATCTTCGGGAGCGGTGGTGGTAACGGTGCCGTTGTCACCTGTGGGATCCTCTTCGATACAGTCGTTGCAGCCAACGGTCAAAGCGGACAGCGCAAGCAGGGCGCTGAGCAGCAGAGAAATGCGTTTTTTCACGAAAATCATCCTTTCAAATTTTATCTCAACTATATTATAGCACGATTGAAGATTTTGTCAAGGGGAAACGGTGCAGCTTTTTCTCTCCGGACACCCATTTTTGTCTTGACACAGCAGGGGATTCGTGCTATAATTAAAAATTGTATATTATTTCGTATTTTCGGAGGTTACAATGGGTATAGCCGAACTGGTCCTGCTTGCCGTGGGGCTTTCCATGGACGCCTGCGCCGTGGCGATCTGCAAAGGTCTTGCTCTGCGCAAAGTTAATTTCAAACAAATGCTGACCGTTGGACTGTGGTTCGGCGGTTTTCAGGCACTAATGCCCCTTCTTGGCTATCTGCTGGCATCGCTCTTTGCCGATTCCATCCGCTCGGTGGATCACTGGGTGGCGTTTATCCTGCTGGGGATCATCGGCGCCAACATGATCCGCGAGGCACTGTCGGGG
>CAZFJJ010000014.1:0-17616 GCA_964519075.1 uncultured Lachnospiraceae bacterium | reverse complement strand
GTGCGAACGCGATCCTGTAGGGACGGCGCCCTCGACGTCCCGCGCAGCAGGCTGCAAACGAAGGATTACCGCCGACCGCGTCTACGGGTCATCCGGAGCGGCGCTTCCACTATGCCAAAGCAGTCCCCGCGGGGACTGCTTTGGATTGTTACGTTTTCTCCATCTTCACTCGAAACGATATACTTCTCGGCGTCCTTATTCCGTCGAACTGCACGCTGTACACCGCCTTGGTCAGATCCACTTCTTCAATCTTCCCTTCCCCAAAGATGCGGTGACGCACGCGGGTGCCGACGGGGTAGACCTCGCTATCATCATCGGTGAGGGTGAGGTCCACAAGCGCAACGTAATTGCGGGCATCGTGGATGAGCCGATCGCGAGGCTCCTCGGTGACCTCCAGCAGAGTGCGGTCAATATCCAGCACGAAGCGGGAGGGATAGCGGGGCGAGCCGTCGAAATTGCGCCCCTCGGCGTCGGTGAGGAAGAGCCGCCGCTCGGCACGGGTTAGGGCGACGAAGGCGAGCCGTCGCTCCTCCTCCATCTGCTCCAATGTGCGAGTTTTCTTAGAGGGGATGATGCCCTCGGTAAGTCCGCAGAAGAAGACGTTTTTGAATTCCAGACCTTTTGCCGTGTGGATAGTCATCAGCTTCACCCGATCGCCGCCATCCCGGTCGGTGGCGGTCATCAGCGCAACGTGGGAGAGGTAATGCTCCATGGTACACTCCTCACCGCAGGTAGTCTCATATTCGTAGACCGCCTGGGTCAGCTCGGCGAGATTGTCCAGACGGCTCTGCGCTCCCTCGGTGCGGAGCATGGTCTCGTAGCCGCTGCGGTTGAGCAGCGCAGACAGCACCTCCGAGATGGGCTTGCCCTCGTAATCGGAGGCAAAATCTTCTATCAAAGCAATGAAACGCTTCGCCTGCGTGCCCTTGAACAGCTCGTCCTCCACGCTTCGCACAAGGGCTTCGTAGAGGGTGCAGCCTTCTTTTTCGGCATAGTCTTTCAGGAACTTCATCCGTCTCTGCCCCAGATTCCGCTTGGGGCGGTTGGCGATCCGCAGGAAGGAGAGATCGTCCTTCAGGGCGATCATCCGCAGATAGGACAGCGCGTCCTTGATCTCGGTGCGATCGTAGAATCCCGCGCCGCTGTAGACGGTGTAGGGGATCTCCTCTTTCAGAAAAACGTCCTCGACGGTGCGGGTGACGTGGTGGGCGCGGTAAAGGAGGGTGATCTCCCGCCAGGGAGTTCCCTCTTCGTGGAGCTGTTTGCATCGCTTTGCGATCCAGCGCGCCTCGTCCTCCTGGGTGGCGGCGTGATGCCACAGCGGCTTTTCACCGCCGGGGAGCGTGGGGAGCAGATTCTTCTCGATCCGCCGTCTGTTATGGGCGATCAGATCGTTGGCCGCCGCCAATATTTCGGGCGTGGAACGGTAATTCTGCATCAGCATAACCGTGCGCGTACCCGGGAAAGCGTTGGGAAACTCCATCAGATAGCGCAGGGATGCACCGCGCCAGGTGTAGATGGTCTGGTCGGGATCGCCTACCACGAACAGATTTTTGTGGTAGGCGCAGAGCACCTTCATCAGGCGGAACTGGATTTCGTCGATGTCCTGATACTCGTCGATCATGATATATTCCAGCCGAGACTGCCACTTTTGGCGGATCTCGGCGTTTTCTTCGAAGATATAGAGGGAAAATTTGATGAGATCGTTGTAATCCAGCCCGAAACACTTCTTCTGCTGGTAGAGATATCCGTAGAAGATGATATCCGAGGGGCGGTTGGCAGACAGATACTTCTCCTTCAGCTCGTCCAGCGAGAAGCCGATGAGATCGCGGTAATAGTCGGGGATTTCGAAGAGCTTTTTGATCTCGATCATATCCCGGGCACTCCCGAAGGTCATATCCCGCAGAGTCAGCCCCCGCTCCTCGTAGATGATGGCCAGCATGGCGTCGATGTCGCTGTTGTCCAGCACCAGGAAGGATTTGGGATAGCCAACGGCGTGACTGTCCTCCTGCAGGATGCTGACGCACAGGCTGTGAAAGGTGCAGATGTAGCCGGTATCGCTGTCCCCCGTAAGAGTGTGGATGCGCTGGCGCATCTCATTTGCCGATTTATTGGTAAAGGTCACGCAGAGGATATTGCCGGGCAGGATGCCCACTTCATTGACCAGATAGGCGAAGCGGTGAGTCAGCGCACGGGTCTTACCCGTACCTGCACCTGCGATCACCCGCACGTAGCCCTCGGTGGCGGTCACCGCCTCGATCTGGGCGGGATTGAGATTAGCAAGAAGATCCATTTTCTGCGCTCCTTTCATAGCAAGAACATCTGTTCACAGTATAGCAGATGTTCGGACGGTTGTCAAGGGGATTTAGGGGGATTGGGGAGATTTTCTTAGAGAGAGAAAGAAAGCATCCCCGAAGGGTTGCGCCGGGATAAGCCGAGTGCGAATCGCTCGTTCTTTTCATCGGAACAAATCTCTGCGGGATTTGTATTAATCCTTGGGAACTGCTTAGGAAAGGCGAAACCTACGGTTTCTCCTTCCCCGAGACCTCCATCCAACTTCCCTCATGGTGCGCGGGTGCTTGGCTGTTTTATAGAGTGTACGTTCTATCGTCGAGGCTTAGGTTCGCGTCTGAGGTCGCTCCATGGGCAGGTTCGTTTTTGTATTCCACAGAGTGTTTGTTGGTACAGCCGGGTGACGTGTCTGCACACCGGTTTTCTGCTCTGCCCGTGGCCTTTTTCAGCGATACCAAACCGAAATCGTTCGCTCGGCGGATCATTTAACGCTTTTAGTCCGTGCGAACATGGCAAAAAAGAGGACGGCGAGCATTCGCCGTCCTTCTCTTAAAGTTTTCGGAGTTCCAAGAACCCTTTTTCAAAAGGAATCTTGGCGGGGTACAGGAACAGAATCCCTGCTCAGTGCAGCACCGCGCGCAAAAATTGCTGGGTGCGGGGGTTTTGGGGATGGTCGAAGATCTCGGCGGGGGTGCCTTCCTCGGTGATGACGCCGTCGCTCATAAAGATCACGCGGTCGGCGACCTCGCGGGCAAAGCCCATTTCGTGGGTCACGATCACCATGGTCATGCCCTCGTTGGCCAGCTCGCGGATGAGATCCAGTACCTCGCCGACCATTTCGGGGTCGAGAGCGGAGGTGGGCTCGTCGAAGAGGATCACTTGGGGATTCATCGCCAGCGAACGGATGATGGCGATCCGCTGCTTCTGTCCGCCCGAGAGGGTGGAGGGGTACACGTCTGCCTTCTCCTCCAGCCCGATGCGGGCAAGGAGTCGGTATGCGTTCGCCTCGGCTTCTGCCTTGATAGAAGCCTTCGTCTCGGTGAGCTCGATCAGCGCTTTTTTCTCTTTTCGGAAGAGATTGGCGATCTTTCTGCCGAAATTCTTCCGTTTCGCCTTCTTCAGCCGTTTGGTGCGCAGATGGACTGGCGCCAGCATGATATTCTCCAGCACGGTCATGTTGTTGAAGAGATTGAACTGCTGGAACACCATGCCCATCTTCTCGCGGTGGCGATTGATGTCAACCCGCATATCGGCAAGGTCTTCCCCGCCGAAGAGGATAGAGCCGCCGGTGGGATCCTCCATGCAGTTGAGACAGCGCAGGAAGGTGGACTTACCGCTGCCCGAGGGGCCGATGACCACGACCTTCTCGCCGTCCTTGACGGTGGTGGTGATGCCGTCCAGCACCACGTTGTCACCAAAACTCTTTTTCAGATCAATGATTTCGATCACTGCGTGCAAGTCTCCTTTCCATCAGTTTGATGCCCAGCGCGATGATCGACACCAGCAGGATGTAGATGATACCCATCGCCAGATAGGGCACCATGAACTCATAGGTATTACTGCCCATGTCGTTGAACGCCTTGTACAGGTCGGTAGCACCGATGAAGCTGACCACCGACGTTTCCTTGATCAGGGTGATGAACTCGTTGCCCATAGTAGGCAGAATGTTCTTCACCGCCTGAGGGATGACGATCTTCAGCATGGTGGTGCCGTAGCTCAGCCCTACCGATCGACCGCCCTCGGTCTGACCGTAGTCCACCGACTGGATGCCGCCGCGCATGATCTCGGATATGTAAGCGCCGCTGTTAAGGCCGAAGACGATCACCGACGCCCAGACCTCAGGGCCGATGATGAAGCTGCCGATGGCAAGCGAGGGCAGATTGACCCCCAGCAGCGGGAGCAGTACGTACCAGAACAGCAAGAGCTGTACTACCATAGGCGTACCGCGGAAGAAGCTGACGTAGAATCTGCCGATGCCGTCCAGAATGCGGGGGAGGCGCTTGTATTTGGGCATCACGCGCACCGCCGCGATCAGCGTACCGATGACGATACCGATCACAAGACCCAGCACGGCAATCAGGAGGGTATTCCGCAGACCGGTCAGCACGTCGCGGTAGCCACCCTCGTCGATGAATACCTCAATAAAGGTTTCGATTTTTCTTTGCATAATTCTCTTTTCCTAAACAGAACAATGGGGATGCCGCATCACCGTGCGGCGTCCCCGTGGTTCGTATTGATCGATCAGTCTTCGCCGTTGAGCGCCTTGACGATGCACTCTGCGGGAGCGGCGTCGATGATGACGTAGTTGACGTTGCCGTTCAGCAGATCCTGTACGGCCAGAGAGCCGTTCTTGTAGCCCTTGCCGGTAACCTTCAGATTGTTGGAGGCGTAGTCGTCCTCGTTCTCCACGTACATCTTACCGGTGGTACCGTTCTGGTAGCCGATCTTGGTTGCGCTGTCCATTGCCTGCAGCTTTGCCAGCACGTCCTCTGCGGTCTTGCAATCGTCGAAGGTGGTGTCGCCGTCCTTGACGATGATCTTTTGAGACGCCTGATAGTAGGGATCGGAGAAGGTTACGTGCTCCTTGCGGTCTTCCTTGATGGTCAGACCGGCCATAGCGATGTCAGCCTTGTGCTGACCGACAGAGAGACAAACTGCGTCGAAGTCCATGTTGCTGATGACCAGCTCCAGATCCAGCTCGTCGGCCAGCAGAGCGGCGATCTCCATGTCGATGCCGTAATAGCTGTCCCCCTTCTTGTACTCAAAAGGCTCGAAGGCGGCGTTGGTGGCAACCACCAGCTGATCCTTGGAGGTGTCCAGCTCGGCAGACTGAACGGCTACGGGCTCACCGTCGCCGAAATAATGGTTACAGATCTCGTCGAAGGTGCCGTCCTCCATGATCTTCTTGATAAAGGCGTTGACCTTGGTGAGCAGCTCGGGCTGATCCTTGTCTACGCCGAAAGCGTATTCCTCGGTGGTCAGCTCGATATCAACGACCTTTGCCTTAGCGGTATCGCCGCCGCAAGCGGTCAGCGCGGTCAACGACAGCAGGGTCGCCAACAGTAAAAATACGGAAAGAAATTTTTTCATTTCTGATAGTCTCCTTACTTTTATTGAATAAGTACCCCGATTATACTGCATAAAAATTCAAATGTCAATACTTTTTTGAAAATTTATTCGGTTTTTCTTGAAAAAAGCAGACGCACAGGGGCATCCGATCATAAGCGGGGCACGATCGCATCGCACCTCACTCCGTCGTCGTCTCTCCCTTCTCGCCACCCTTTCAGTACCTTGCAACAACTAATAATTGATGATTCGTTCCGACTCTGCATTCCGGCTCTCTCCGGGGGAGCTGTTACCGAAAGGTGACTAAGCGGGCAACCGTGCAAAAAACCTCTCCGGTACGCCAATCCCACCCAAAACCGACGCCGCTTCCTTTCGGAAACGGCGGTGGTGGAAATATTATTTGTTGCCGTACATAGTCAGCTCGGCAATCTGCATTTTTCCGGTGTCGTAGCCGCTGCCGCCTTCTGCCGCAAAGACGTAGAGGGCAAAATACTTGCAGGCAGTATCGCTATCGGTCAAAAACGCTTTTCCGGTCGTATTGGCTGAGGGCATATCTGCGTCGTAGACCTCGTCCAGCACGATCCAGTTCACGCCGTCCGCCGAGCCCATCAGGATCCAGGTCTTGGGGTTGCGGTCGGGATTGCTGGCAGTATCGTTGCCGGTGGTCATTATGTAGCCCTTCACCGATACGGCTTCCTTGGTGGTCCAGCTGATGACAGCCGCGCTGTTGGCTGTGCAGAACTTGGTGGAGGTAGAGCCGTCCAGCAGCATAGAAGCGGATTCCTCGCTCTTGAAGCCTGCGGTTCCCTGCAAAGACTTGTCGATGACCAGACCGTTCAGATTGGTGTAGGCCATCACGGTAGAATTCTTCACCGTAGGCTCTGCCGCGGTGGAGCCGTTGTAGGTGGGAACGGCGGGGATCTCGATCAGGAAGGCCTCGGTATACTTAGGTAGCTCGGTGACGGTGACCTTGCCCGATTTCGCGGTGAACTTGTAGGTCTTGGCGTCTGCGTAATAGACCTGTACGTTATCTGCCGCACTCAGCATCCCCTGCAGCTTGCCTGCGTTGCCGGTGACGGTGTTGTACTCGGATCCGGGAATCACCGCGTAGGGCGCGGCAATCTTGGAGTACAGGGTGGGCAGGTCGTTGAAGCAATGGTGCGCCGCCTGCACGATGGTGGCGTTCAGCGTTTCTTCGGTGTACATGGAGCACAGCAGGTTTTCGGAGACGGTGCTGATGTCGCCCAAGAGCATCACCGACGCGCCGTCGAAGGTGATCTCCAGCACGGTGGAGCTGGCGTTAAAATCGCCGATGGTGGTGACGCCGTTTTCGTTCACCGCGTCCTCGTGGGTGAAGAGCACGTCAAACTGCACGCCCTGGATCTTGAAGGACTGACCGGTATGCAGATCCACATGATCGCAATTCGGGAAATACTTGTTCAGCGTATCCTTCATCAGGAAGGTGTTTCCGTCGTAGCCGCTGGGCATGACCTGATAGGAGGGGATGTTGAAATAAGTGCAGTCGATGGTGATCTGATCGTGATAGGTCTCCACGAACTTATGGCCTACGTACACGTGGTCGCCGTGAGCGTGGGAGTAGAACCAGCCGCGGATGTGGAGCTGTTCGGTGGACTTGGTGCCGGTAATGTCGCAGAGGAATTCGTACAGCCCTTCGATCGCCGCCTCGCTGGCCTGCCGCTCGTGACCGCCGTCGATGATCATCACGCTGTTATCGGCGAATTTGATGATATAGCACATACCGCAGTCGATCTTCCAGTAATCGTCGGGAGAGTAGGTGCCGGTGCCCTCGGTGTGATCCAGCGCGTACTGGTAGAATTCCGTCGTACCGCTTCCCTGCTTGCCGGAATCGATCTCGTCCGCCATCAACGTGCTGGCCTTATCCAGAATAATGCGCACCTGCTTGTTGTAGGCGGTGTAATATACATAATAGTTGCTCTCTCCCTTGGTCAGGGTAGCGTAATAATTTCCTTCCACCTCGTTGGAAGAGGTCTTCGTATATCCGGCGCTCACCAGAGCGTTGAGATAGGCATGATAGCTGGAAAGCCTCGTCTTGGAGATCACCAGCATTTTGGAGTCGGTAGAGGTAGTGGAAGTCTTATCGTTGGCGTTGCCGGGCCCCGCGTTATAGACGGTGGTGGCAACAATTCCGTCCGGATAATCCGGGAGCGACTGAAAATCACTGTAGCTTGCAAAAGACACGGGGGTTCCTCCTGTAAATAAATCTGAATAATTCACGCTGCCGGTATAGACCGTCTTGCCGTCGCCGATCACTTCGGCAGTAACCCTGCTCCAGCCGGAGTAGGGCGCGCCTGTGACCACCACGCCGAAGAGCCTGCTGCCCACCTCTGCGTGATAGGTCTGCCCCTTAGCCGTAACGCTCTGATAGGTCTTGAGATCGCTGCCCAGCGTAAAGGTCTTGGTCACGCTTGCACCGTCAAAGGTGACCTTCAGCTGAATCTTATCGTACGCCGCCAGCTTCGTCTCGGTTGCTGCCAGCACGAAACGGACGTCCACCGCATCGTCGCCCTCTCGGGTTGACAGATATGCGGCAAAGCCGTCGCCTGCGGAAAGTCCCTGTGCAACCTCCCATTTGTGGATGGGATAGCCGCCGTCGGGATTTTCGGCGTAGTAGTTCTTGGCGTCGGTGGCGCTCATCTTGCTCCACAGATCGGACGCGGAGGTAAATGCCGTACCTGCGTTGCCCGAGGCTACGTTTCCGGAGTTCAGATCCCGCTCGTATTCGGTTCTGCCCTGCAGATAGAAATTACAGAAGGTGGCGTGGGAGGGATTGCGCACCACGCAGATCTCGGCCTCCAACGCCTCGGGAGAGGCGTTATAGCAATAGAGCACGTCCACCTTATGGCTTGCCGCCATGTTAGCGTAGCCAAAGATTCCAAAGTAAGTGCCGTAACCGTTGCGGGAAACCGTCTTGCCGTTATCGGAATAGGCGATAATGTTTCCGACGTTATAGCAAGCCACGATCTCGCCCGCACGAACGTAACCGATAATGCCTGCGGCACGCTCGCCCTTCAGATTGCTGACGGTAATATCGCCGGTATTGGCGCAAGAGTAAATATTGGTTATACTGGTATCGCCGCTCACCGACGACTGACCGATGATGCCGCCCAGGTTGCAGGCACCGCCGTCAACGGTGATCGTTCCCTCCTGCTTGCAGTAGGAGACGTTGGTAGAAGCTCCGGTGGCGGAGAAACCAACCATTCCGCCGATAGCACCGTTCGTACCGTCTCCGAAGCTGCCCGAGCCGCCTGCGGTGGAGGACACGGTAGCGTTGATGCTGCCTGCGGTACGGCAATACTGAACGGTACCGTCCACGCTCGCCGAAGAGGCCAGCGTAACGCCCACGATTCCGCCTACCAGCGGCTGTCCCGAAGAGCTTACGGTGATCTTCACGTAAGAGGTGCAGTTGAAGATCTCGCCGCCGACGAGCGCCGCGGCGATGCCGCCCACGGCCGCCCGCTTGCAGGTCACGTCAAGGGTGCCGGTGACGATCAGATTCTTCACCTCGCCGCTAACCGCACCGAACAGACCGAAGAGCGTATCGTCAGTCGTACTGCTTCCGCTGATCGCCAGCTTGATCGTATAGCCGTTTCCGTTGAAGCTGCCGCTGAAGGGAGAGTCAACCGTTCCTATGGGCGTCCAGCTCTTCTGCGCGGTCAGGTCGATATCCTTGGTGAGCAGATAATCACCGTCGGGATGGGCGGCCGCATACTTCAGCCCGGCAACGTCCTTGATCTCGTAGACGCCTGCCGCCTCTGCGGGCAGCTCCAATGCGGGGAAACAGGGCAGCACGATCAGCACTGCCAACAAGAGTGCCAGCCATTTCCCGAATCTGCATTTGAATCGCATATTCATTGTAGTTCCACCTTTCGATCTTCGGCATTGTCGCCGAAGCGTACGTCTCTATGGATTATTATACCATATTCCTGCGTCATCGTCAAGTATGAAGTGATCGTTTCTCATCACCAAACCGACCGATTCTGAAACAAAACAAGGAATGCGCCTGCATCCCTTGTTTTGTGTCCTATCATTATGCGCCCACGCGAAGTCCTTCCACGATGGTTGCAATGCTGCTTTCCCAGGTAGGAGACTTACTCCTGACCTGACGATTCATAATGCTGGAGCCGCCGGTATAGTTGCTGCGGAAATACCACGCGATATCGTTGATCTCGTGAGAATATGCAAATACGAAGTCTGTCGTTACGTTTTCGCGGATCAGGTCGATCATTTCACCGGAATCCTCGTCACGGGTGTACTGAATCTTCAGTGCGCTCTCGTAGTACTTGGGCGTTACGTCGTTGTAGCTGGCCGCTGCCATAGCTTCCATAGTAGCACAAATGCCGGGAAGCGACTCGTAAGGGATGCTGCTGGGAATACCCAGAATGGTGATACCGTCCTGCAGAGTAGTCAGATACGTTGCCTGATTCAGATCCAGCTTGGGAGAAGGAATGATGGCGTAATTGTCCATCTCACCGAAATAGGACTCGGCAGTCATCAGCTTATCCACCAAAAAGAGTACGTTGCCTTCTGCAAAGTTCTCCGGACACCAGGTCTGCTCCATGACCGATACCACGCGGGTCGCATCCTGCTGCGTCAGTACCTTCAGCTTATCTGCAAAGGTCATGGAGATGCTGTTACCCAGAGTAACGACGATCTCGCCGTCATACATTGCGCCGAAGGTAACGCCGCAACCCACTGCCAGACCGTCCAACAGGTCGTAAGCACCGGTGACGAAGCCGAACTGGTCGCCATCGTCAGGTGTCTGGCTACCGTTCTTATCCACCCACACCTGGGAGGACATCTCGGTCATCTTATCCATCGTCCACTCGCCGTTGCGGGCAATGTCGTAAATGTTTTCATTGGGGAAAAATTCCTTGAACATCTGCGCGTTGACAAAGGTACAATACATACCGGAGGTATAGCGCAGAGAGATATCGCCGGTTGCCCAATAAGCCGCGCCGTCCAGTGCGATATTATCAATGAACTGACTGCTCCAGTAGGGCTTCTCGAAATTCAGATAGCCGATTTCGGCAATATCGTCACCCTTCAGATTATACAGATTACCGTCCAACGCCAGACCTACGGAAAAATACTGATAGCCGCCGATGATATCGTAGTCGTCGCCGCCTGCCTGAATGATCAGCTCAGCGGTAGAGGCTACGCTCTCGTGGTCAACCGTCTCAACTACTTCGATCGAGACGCCCAATCTCTGTTCGATCGCCTGATTGCGCTGGTAGATCGCAGAGGATACTACGTCCTCAGATTCTTCGTCTGCCACGAAGGAAAGGATGGTGATCTCTTCGTCGCAGCAAAGGATTTTGATTTCCTGTCCGTTAAAATCCAGGTTGTCGGGCAGATCGTCGGTTACTTCGCCGGCGGTATCGCCGCTTGCCAAGGTCTCGCCGGGGGTTTTGTCGGCGGTATCGGTACAGGACACCAACAAGCCGGTCATCATGCCCGCCAGCAGCATAATGCTCAAAAGTTTTCTCATGATATACTCCTAATATTTAATATGCATCATTTGCATCCCAGACCCGTAACGCGGATCCGGGACGCAGTGATTCAGATTACTGATTATACAGCTGGAACTCGTAGAGACGAACCGTGCCGACGCCGTTCGCCTTATCCACGGTGTAGCCCTTGATCATCACGTAGCGTGCGGTCTGACTGCCTACGTTGAAGGATACCAGATCCTGATTGCAATCGGGCTGATAGTCCACGGAGATCCAGTTCGTGCCGTCGTTGGAGACAAGGATCTCCCACTCGGTCATATTGGCGTAGGTTTCCTGCGTTCTGGTGTTATAGATCGTATAGGTATTGAAGGTCTTCTGCTCGCCCAGATCCAGGATGATCCACTGACGGGTGCCGTCCAGGCTATAGGTCTTATCCTTGACGGTGGAAGAGGTGGAGCACCACTTGGTCTTCAGATTGCCGTCCACCAGCTTATCACCGTTTTCTGCGGTCTTGGTGGAGCCGGACACCTTGTATACGGTAGCACCCAGCGCCAGATTGTCTCCCTCGGTCACGGCAGTCGCCAGAGCGGCTGCGGTCTTGTCGCCGGGGGTCTTGTCGGTTACCATGGGGTAGTTGGGATTGTTGACGTAAGGAACGTCTTCGGTCAGGAAGTTGTCCACGTATTCGCCGAAGCCCTTGAAATCCCAAGCGCCGGACTTGAATTCGCTCTCGTACTGGGCACGAACGTCCTCCATGCAATCCAGACCGGTCACTTCCTTGACGATCTTGTTGAACATATTGCTCTTATCGGTAGCGCTGTCAGAGCCTGCTCCGTTCAGTCTGCCGTTCTTGATCTCGTACACCAGCGTATCCAGCAGACCGCGGACCTTATTGCCGTCGGAGTCAAGCGTGGTAGGCCACTTGTAGTCTACGTAAGCGAAGAACCACTTGGAGCCGTCGCCGTATGCACCCCAGCTCCAGTTGTAAAGATCGGACTGATTTGCGTCCTGATAGAGCTGGACGTACTTGCCGTCAGACCAGTGATGGTAGCGGAAGCCGCCGTAGTTTGCCATATTCTCGGTAAACCATGCGCCGTCACCGTAGTAGAAGTTGAACTGCTGAACGGAGTGAGTGATCTCGTGAGAGAAGAAGCCGATGTCGGAGGGGTTCGCGTTAGCGTAATCGGTGCTGACCACGACCTTAGTGCCCATTGCATACGCAACGCCGTCGTAGGTAGGGTCGGCAACGAAGGTAATGATACGGGGCTCGGTGCCGTTTGCCCATCTGGCGTACAATCTGGGATAGGTATTGTAGAACAGATTGGTCAGGCTATCCCAATAGCCGTCCGCAGTGATCGCATCCCAGTCGCCGGAATACTGCAGATGGAAGTCGGGATTTCTGGAATCGGTCACCTCGTTGATGGTGATCGGCGCGTAACCCAGGCACTTGCCGCTGCTGATAACGTTAACGTAATACTCGCCGCCGGTGGTGTAAGGGATCGTCATTTTGCCGCTGCCGACGTATCCGCCGCTGGAATCCTTCTGCGGAACAACGTTGTCGCATACCATGATGCCATCGCCGGTGTCGCTCTTTTTCGTGCTGATGTTGACCTTGTAAGTAGCAGGCAGGTTGGTGTGGAAGTTAAAGCGCAGGAACGCGCCGGTGTCTCCGGTAACCTGCGTGTAATCCAAGCTGGCACGCAGCTCGATCTCCTGATAATAGACGATCAGTCTGCCCAGCTTGGTATTCACCTGAGCCTTTGCGCCCAGGGACTTAACCAGGGACACGGCGTTCGTGCCCACTTTCTTGTACACGTATTCGCCATCCTCGTATTTTACGCGGTAATACGCAACCTTGTCGCTCTGCACGTATCTGCTGAATTGGGTATTATCCTCGTCCTGAATATAGGACAGCAGGTCGCTGCCCGTACCGAGAAAATCGTACAGAGAGTAGTCGATGCCCGAGTTGATCTGCCACTCGGCACCGGACGTCACTGCGGAATAACCGTCAAACTCTACCACGGTGGGGTCGGAAGCTTCCACTACGGTAGTCAGGGTAGTCAGATCCTGATTGAGCTTCACGTCATGCTCAATGGTAGTGACGGGATTCGTATTCACGATTATTTCCTGTGTGGTAGTGGCAGCAGTAGTTTCCACGGTCGTTACGTCGGCGGGATCCGAGGTGTTACTCGAGCTGCATGCCGCAAACGAAGTCAACGCGGTCGCCAAGAGAAGAATGATCGCTGTTTTTTTCATGATGTTTCCTTTCGCAACTTTCATCAATTCCAAAAATCATTGGCGGCAGAGCAGGCTTCCAAACGCTGAGCCGCCCGGGAGCATACTTACCGATTTTCAGTTATCCTTATTATACCACAGATTTAACTCTAATTGCAATCAGCATTTTGCCGAAAATCCGCCCTTCTTTTTGTGTAGAAGCAACAATTTTCAATTATTTCCTTTTCCGTCTGCGCTGGATTGTGAATCAGATGTAAATTTTGGCGTCGATCTTCCCGTACGCTCTTTTCTTTTGGCCGAATCTGTGTTACAATTGCAGTAGCGCACAAAGCGCAATTCGATTGCAATGAATTGATGAAGGAAACCGATATGGATCTGTTATATTTTTTGGAAAGCATCCGCCATCCGGTACTGGACGCGATCTTTCAATTCATCACCTATTTCGGCGAGGACGTCCTGTTCCTTGCCCTGGCATTGATTCTGCTCTGGTGCATCGACAAGCACAAGGCGTACTACATCCTGATCAGCGGATTCGTAGCGTCGTTGGCAGGTCAATTTTTGAAATTGGCGTTTAAGGTGGATCGCCCCTGGGTAAAGGATCCCGATTTCGAGCCGGTCGCCAGCGCCAAAGAGGCTGCCAACGATTATTCCTTCCCCAGCGGCCATACCATCATCGTCACCTCCACGTGGGGAGCTACCGCGCTCAGCTTCGGCAAAAAAGCACTGCGCATTGCCGCTCCCATTCTGATCCTTTTGGTGGGCGTTTCGCGGATGTATCTGGGCGTCCACACACCCTGGGACGTGCTGGCAGGCTGGGGAATCGGCGTCGCGACCATCCTGTTGCTGCGACCGCTGATGACCCGCGCCGTTAAAAACGACCGCCTGATGTGGGGCGTTATCGCCGGACTGGTCGCATTTGCCGCCGCCAATCTCGTATTCGTCAGCCTGACTCCCCGAGACGGCGTAAGCGACGTCACCCGTCTGGAGGGCGCGCTGAAAAACGCGTGGACCTTTATGGGTCTGGCCGTCGGTTTGATCTTCGTCTACTGGATAGACAGCCGAGTGACCCATTTCGAGACCCAAGCAGTCTGGTGGGCACAGATCCTGAAGGTCGCCATCGGCTTGGCACTACTGCTGCTGATCAAGGGCGTTTTGAAGCAGCCCCTGTACGCACTCACGGGCGGGCATCATCTGGCGGACGGCATCCGCTATTGCTTGATTACCGTGATCGGCGGCGGGCTCTGGCCGATGACCTTCCCCTTCTTCGCCAAGCTGGGCAAGAAATAACCGCTTCCGTCGTTTCTGATGGTGAGCTTCCCGCCCATCCTGCGTTGTTTTTTTCTGCTATACATACGATTGACCGCCTCGCACAGGTTTGCGAGGCGGTCAAAATAATGAAAAATATATCATAGCTCTCTGTTTCGATTGATCTTTTTCTTGGCGGTGTCGCGTCGGGCGTGCTCCATCAACAGGAGGAAGCACAGCACGATAACGGCAATGCCTACGATCAGGAAGAACAGGATAATCACCCAGGTCAGCGGTTGGATCGGCTCCTTCTCGACCGCGGTAGGATCATAGGTCACCGTGCGGGTCTCGGTGTGCCCGCAACGGCTGCACACGTGATTTTCCAGCCCGTCAGAATCCACGGAAGCCTCCCGCAAGGTCGTCCACTCGCCATAATCGTGTCCCAGATTGGGGATCACGACGGTTTCGGTATGTCCGCATCCGTCAGCGCAGTAGCCGAAACGGATCCCGCTGTCGGTACAGGTGGCGGGCTGCTCGGTCCACACCATATCGTAGGGAAGAAGCCCCGTAAAATCTCCGCGCACAACCGTGTTACAGCCATCGTAGCGGCAGATATAGATCGTATATCCTTGTTCGGTATGTGTCGCCTCCACCGTTTGGGTCACCCAATCGTGATCCACCACGGGGATTTCCTCCGTGTATCGGTATCCGCAAACCTGACAGTCGCAGCGCATCTGCCCCGTGCTGTGGCAGGTTGCCGCCAAAATCTCGGTCTGCACGTATGTATGCTCGGTGGTGCCGGTCTGATCGGTCTGGTAATCGTCTCCGCAGCGGGAGCAGGTGTGGAGCGTATAGCCGATGGAGCTGCAGGTGGGCGCGACGACCTGCGTCTGATAATCGTGCCCCAGCGGCTGACCGTCCTCCACCTTTTCGGTAGTACCGCAAACGGTACAGCGGCGGTTGATATATCCCGGATCGGTGCAGGTGGGAGATACGGTAGAGATCTGATTCCAGGAATGGGGAGCCAGATCCTCGTAGATGATCTCATGATACTGATTGCACTCGTCGCAGTTATACTCGGTATATCCGCGAAGCGCACAGGTAGTTTCCTTAGTACCCACGATCGTCAACGGCTTTCCGCACTTGGGGCAGGAAACCGACGAGGAAGCGTGGGAATACGTCTTTGACTCCGCCGCGTGGGCGGGCAGATCTGCCGACCCAAGCACGCAAAGCAACAGCACTGCCGTCCAAATCAGCAGCACCGCCGTCTTCCATCCTATTCCCATCTTTCTCCCGTGGATCATATTGCACCCCGAAACGATTTATTTCAATCTATAATACACTATTTTGCGCTAAAATGCAAGTACATTTTCAAAAGTTTCGAAGAAATTTACCGATTTTGGAGATGGCAATCTTTGCCTTTCCCTGCCGTCTGCCCCAAAGCAGAAATACCGTGGACAGGACGATGACCCCATCCAACGCGGGCGAGGCGTTTTCCAGATACAGACGATCGATCTCCGCCTTGACGCGCGGCGGCGGATCTCCGCAGAGCTGGGACAGCCCCGTGATGCCGGGACGGAGCGCATACACCCCCGTACGCTGGCGCATCCGATGGATCCCCCCTTCTCCCGAAAGCAGCGGACGGGGGCCGATCAGACTCATATCCCCTCGCAGCACGTTCCAAAGCTGGGGCAGCTCGTCGATTCCGCTGCTCCGCAGAAAGGCGCCGCCGGGAATATAATACCGTTGGGGGTCGGTCAGCCGCTCTCTGGGCAGGACGGGGGTTGAACGCCGCATGGTGCGGAATTTGCAGACGAAAAAGGGCTTGCCGTCCCTGCCGATCCGCTCCTGCCGATAGAGGACGCCCTCGCCCGACAGCGCGCAGACCGTCGCCGCGCCTACAAATATCGGCAAAAGCGCCGCCATCGCGCCTGCCGCCAGCAGACAGTCTGCTGTCCGTTTAATCCGATCTCTTTGCATCGTGCTCACCTCTTCCCTATCATGCCCCGCCTGTGAACCGTCATTCGTTTTCCGCGAAATTTCCGGCTCATCCTTTAACGTTCATATAGAGTTCACATTTAGGGTGTAAAATAATATGAAAAACGCAATTTCGAAAGGAATTTATCATATGTCCAATAAAAAAACCTCCATTGGCGGTCAGGCGCTGATGGAAGGCATCATGATGCGGGGACCCGAGGTCACCGCGATGGCGGTTCGCCGTGCCGACGGTCGGATCGTAATGGAAGAATTTCCCACCAACAATCACGTCCCCAAGATCTGCAAGCTGCCGCTGATCCGCGGTATTTACGGCATGGTGACCTCCTTCACCGTAGGCTATAAATGCCTGATGCGCTCCGCCGATCTCTACGCCGACGATCTGATCGCCGAGGAGGAGGCCAAGGAAGCAGGCAAGGCGGTCAAAGACGCACCCGCAGAGGAAGCGTCTGCCACCGCCGAAGCAGTCCCCTCTGAAGAAACCGTCGAAAAGCCTGCGCAGGCAGAGCCTTCCGCCGAGACCGCCAAAGCCGCCAAAGCCGAGAAAGCCGCTCCTGTAAAGGAAGACAAAAAAGAGGAGAGCGGCGTGTTCGGCACGGCTTTGGGCATCATTACCATGATCTTTGCCGTTGCGCTGATGCTGGCGCTCTTCTTCTGGCTGCCCACCTTCCTGTACGACGTCTCCATCGCCAAGCTGGCGTCGGGACTCACCGGCTTCGGTGCCCGCCTGCTCCGCTCGGTCTGCGAGGCTACCGTCAGAGTCCTTCTCCTGCTGGGCTACATGATTCTGGTTTCCCGGATGAAGGAGATCAAGCGCACCTTCATGTATCACGGTGCCGAGCACAAGACCATCTTCTGCTACGAGCAGGGACTTCCCCTCACCGTGGAGAACGTCCGTCCCATGCGCCGCTTCCATCCCCGCTGCGGAACCTCTTTCCTGATCCTGATGGTACTGGTCGGCATCCTGCTGGGAATGTTCATCCCCTTCACCGGCTGGCTCCGCGTGGTCTGCAAGATCGTGCTGATCCCGCTGACCGTAGGCATCGGCTATGAGCTGATCAAGCTGGCGGGCAGACACGACAATCTCTTCACCCGCATCATCTCCACCCCCGGCGTCTGGTTCCAGCACATCACTACCAAGGAGCCCGACGATCAGATGATCGAATGCGCCATCGCCGCCATGGAAAAGGTCATCCCCGAGGACAAAGAAAAGGATAATTGGTAAAAATACGCCCCACCAATCGAGTAGGAGGCTGACCATTAGTTGACCAGCCGACCTCTCACACCACCG